>JAFLLC010000156.1 GCA_019162745.1 Deltaproteobacteria bacterium
ACCCACCTCCTAACCTTCGGTTCAGGAGGGGGAATGCACTCGCATTTGTTCAAGAAGCCCAAGCAGCACTCTGCCATTGACTAACTTACTAAAACAATGATAGGCCATCATCCATGAAGAGTTCTCTCCGATGGCTGGGACAAATGATCCCGATAATTGACTGGTTGCCCCGCTACCAGATCGCCTGGCTCTGGCCGGACCTTATTGCCGGGATTACCCTTGCGGCATATGCCGTTCCGGTGGCGATGGCATATGCCACACTGGCCGGTCTGACTCCTCAAGCGGGACTCTATTGCTATATATTCAGCGGCATCGCCTACGCTCTGTTTGCTTCGTCCCGTCACCTGTCAATCGGCCCTACCGCGGCCATTTCGGTCATGGTGGCCAGTGTAGCCGGTACGATGGCGGCTGGCGATTTACCTACGTATGCAGCAATTGCCGCCACGACTGCGGTCATAGTCAGCGGTTTCTATGTCCTGGCCTGGATCATGCGGCTCAGCTCATTTGTTAACTTCATATCCGAATCGATTCTGCTCGGTTTCAAGGCCGGTGCAGCTCTCAGCATCGCCTCCATGCAGCTCCCCAAACTGTTCGGCGTGAGCGGTGGCGGTGATAATTTTTTTGAGCGCCTGCTGGTTACGGTTCAGCAACTCGGCAGCACGCAGGGCACCGTTATAGCACTGGGGTTAATCTCACTCGCACTGCTGGTTTGCGGGGAATGTCTGTTCCCGGGACGCCCGGTGGCTCTGGCAATCGTTGTAATCACCACGGGGGTTGTATCTGCATTCGAACTCGGCGGGCAGGGTGTGCGGATTGTAGGATTCATACCTCCTGGCTTGCCGACCTTCGGGCTGCCATCCCTGCACACTCAACATATTGAAGGACTGGTGGAGCTGGCTTTTGCCTGTTTTCTGCTCTCCTACGTCGAAAGTATTGCTGCAGCGCGCACATTCGCCTCCAAACATCACTATACGGTTGATCCCCGCCAGGAGCTTCTGGGGTTGGGGGCCGCCAATCTTGTGGCAGCGCTCGGACACGGCTATCCGGTCGCAGGGGGGTTATCGCAGTCGGCAGTAAATGAAAAGGCCGGTGCACGCACACCGCTTTCGCTGATTTTCGCATCGATATCGCTTGTAATGGTGCTCTTCTTTATGACCGGAATGCTGCGTAATCTTCCGGAAACTGTACTCGCAGCCATAGTATTAGTAGCAGTATCAGGATTTGTAAAAATTGCTGACTTTAAACGCCTGTGGCAGATCAGCAGACTTGAGTTCAACGTAGCCATGGTCGCATTTATAGGGGTGCTGCTGCTCGGGATTTTGAAGGGAGTCACTGTTTCAGCAATCGCCTCTATACTCTTCCTGCTCAGGATGATGGCTAAGCCGCATGTTTCCGTGCTCGGCAGGATACCAGGCAGCACAAGATTCAGCGATTCGGCCCGTCATATTCACAATGAACGATTACCCGGGCTGTTTCTGTTCCGGGTCGAGGCGCCCCTGCTCTATTTCAACGTTGATACGATCAACACAACCGTGCTTGAGGCAATTCACAACGAGAGCACGCCTGTCAGGCTGGCAGTATGTGACCTTTCAACATCACCCTATATCGATGCGGCCGGCGCCAAGATGCTGCAGCACCTTGAAGAGGAGTTGGAACGGGAAGGGATTCAGTTCAAAGTTGCGGAGGCGCACGCAGAAGTACGTGAAATCCTGCGTGCTACCGGCATAAGTGAATCATTGGGTGGGGTCAGCCGGCATACGGCGCTCGCGGATATCGTAGAAGATTTTGAACGGGACAGCAAATCCCCCCTAACCCCCCTTTCATAAAGGGGGGAACTAAAACCCACACTCTTTAATATATGGCTGGAGTTTTAAAAGCCTCCCCCTTTAAGAAAGGGGGATTGAGGGGGATTTAGACACCTAGCTCCCTCAGAACAATAGTCGTTTCCGCCTGTCCATCAAGCCAGGCGGCCAGCTCATCCACAATCGCCATCTCGTCAACCTCGTTACGCTGCGGCCATATCCCCAGTATCGGAGCACCGCAGAGTGAGCCGATCTGATGCGACGCACCCTTTTCTGCCTTGTTGGGATGTTCCGGCATGTTATTCACAATAACACCCGCTACCTGAAGGCCCATCTGCTGCGCGGCAAAGCAGGTCAGCACACTGTGATTAATCGTTCCCAACCCCGGCCTGGCTACAACCAGAAGCGGCAGACCCAGTTCACGCGCCAGATCGGCGATCAGCACCCCACCTGACAGAGGCACCATCAACCCTCCCGCCCCTTCTACAATAATATAATCACAGGATGCCGCCAAGCGGGTAAATGAAGCTTTTATGGCAGAAACATCAATCCTTACTCCATCACACTCGGCTGCTTCAGCGGGAGCCAGCGCCTCACGCAGGCGGTACGGGGCGACATCCTCCGCAAACGGCACACCGGCCGCCTGGCAGAGCAGCAGGGCATCATCCGAAACCAGCTCACCGGAAACCTCGCGGCAACCGCTGGTAACCGGCTTCATCACGCCGACCTTGACACCATTCATCCGCAGCAGCCGGGCCAGCGTTGCCGCAACGATCGTCTTCCCGACACCGGTGTCGGTTCCGGTTACAAAAATGCCTCTACTCACGCACATACCTCCAGAGTCAATTCCAAATCGGTCAGCATCTGCCGGTCAAGTTCCGGCAAACGCCCCGCCTTTGTAAGATAATTGCCGGTCATCATTCCGCTCGCGCCAGCCAGAAAAATCCAAGACTGCAACTCACGCAGGTTTGTTTCCCGGCCGCCGCATACAGTGATATTTTTTTGGGGTAACATAAAACGAAAAATGGCAATCGTTTTCAGACATTCCATCGGGGTCAGAAAACTTGCATCAGCCAGCTTTGTGCCCTCTACTGGATCTAGGAAGTTCATCGGCACGGAATCCACCTCCAGTTCCCGCAGGGTTTCCGCCAGTTCAATCCGCTGCGCAAAAGATTCCCCCAGTCCGAATATGCCGCCGCAGCAGACGTTCAAACCGGCACGCTTCACTGCCCGAATAGTTTCGACATCATCCTCATAATTATGGGTCGTACAGATAGAAGGGAAAAAGCTGCGCGCCGTCTCCAGATTATGGTGATAGGTAACCATTCCGGCCTCTTTTAGTTTAAGAGACGTATCATAATCCATGATCCCGAGCGAGCAGGACGGCTTGATTGCAGTTTCCTGCCGGATCAGGCGCATGGCACGGCAAATTTTATCCAGTTCCTCACCCGGCTTTATGCCGGTACCACTCGTCACTATACCGTAACATTTTGCTCCGTTATGTTCGGCACTTTTAGCGCAGCGAACTATTTCTTCCTCATCAACCAGCGGATACACCGCTATGTTGGTTGAATGAGCCGTAGATTGGGCACAGAATGCGCAGTTTTCTGGACAGCGACCAGACTTTGCATTGATAATAGAACAGAGAGAAACAGCTTTGCCCTTGAAATATTCCCGTATGCGGGACGCTTCGGCAAACAACAGATACAGATCAGTGCCGTTCAATTCAGATAATCTGAGCGCACTGGCCGTATCAAGAACAGCCCCACCAAGAACGTCATCAGTAACTTTTTGAATAAATTTCCGCATAGTCACAACATACCTCCGCGCAACTCGATAGCACAGCAAACAAGCATTGTCAACCTGACACAAATATACGGTTAACAATAAGCAGTGGTTTGGTGACCACTATTGTCAATTCACCTCATAGCCCCAGTTTTAGCGCTGAAAAGACCATCTCCCGGACTACGACGAGCGTAAACAGCAGGTAACAGACAAGCGTGACGAGGGTGAGACGACGCTGCATGACCGGAATGATGCGCGCCAGACTGCCAATATTCCTGAACGGCATCAACACGCCGGTCCCGATCCCCGCCACCGCACCGCCAAAGAGAGTGGCGTACAACAGGTAGCCGACATAATTATATTCTCTCTGCAGAATGCAAAAAGGGCAGTGATGAGTAGGGAGTTCGTAGAAATAGAGGCCGATAAATGAGACTATTGATGCAGCGGCAATGAGAAATGTCAGGGTTGCTGCAATCGAGAACAGATAGCCGGCACATCCTCTGGTGTAAAAAATTAACCCGCAAATTGCCGTAATCGCCATGCCAGAGAAAAAGGCGATCTGCATCGGCAGGTGCGGCAGCGAAGCGAGATCACCGCTGAAGCTGTTGGATTCGTGGCTGAACAGACTACCGCAGCAGGAAGTGATGATATCCGGTTTCAGGCCGGCAAAATAGGCTGCAAGCAGTCCGCTTTCCAGCAGCAACAGCGGTACAACCAGGGTGAGCAGCTTATACTTGAACCGGATCAGCGGGTAGTCATACCCTCTGTTATCAGTGTAGTTTACGACCAGCCAGACCCCGGCCAGCAGAAAATTGACGATTTTAAACAGCAGGACCGGATAGCCGAAGAAGTTGACTGCAAGCGTTCCGGCCGCGCACATGGCACCGGTAAACAGCAGGTGAAGGTCATTAGCGGTGTAGATAAACAGAAACAGCGACATGAGCTCAAAGCCGAGAATATAGCTCATTATAGTGGAAACCAGGTAGGTTCTGCGTTCCAGATCCAACTGCATCTCACTGCCGCTCGCAGGGTTCCAGCGAAGAAGAATCCTCAGACCGTAATAGCCGGCGTAGAGTCCCATAACGGAAACCAGCAGCGCGATTAACAGCAGCGCCAGAACTGAGGGATTCAATATCACCGACTGCTCCGACTGGCGACAACCGCACCGTCACGCATTTCAACCAGCGCATCGATCAGCGGCGAATCAAACACAATCGGGTCGTGACTGGCGATCAGAACGCTCTTCCCCTCCCCCTTCAATCGACCGACAATCGCCATGAACTCCTGGGACAGTTTTGAATCCAGGTGAGCGGTCGGTTCATCGGCGATAATGATAGAGGGGTTATTGATCAGGGCACGGGCGATGGCGACCCGCTGCAGCTCCCCGCCCGAAAGGAGTTCCACACGTTGACCGGCGAGGCGGGCAATATTGAACTGTTCCAGCAGAGCCAGGGCACGGGCTCGAAAGAGAGCCTGTCCCTCACCGGTCGGGTAGGCCGGCAGCATGACATTTTCCAAAACGGAGATTCCCTTGACAAGATTGAACTGCTGAAAAATAAAACCAAAGGTTGAGCGCCGGATTTGATTTAAAAAGCGCTCCGGCAGACTGGTGATTTCGACGGAGTCCACCCCCTCCTGCTGAAACGGCACCGCTGCCGCCACCCCGTGCAGAAAAATCCGCCCCGATGTGGGACGAGCCATGCAGCCGATCATGGACAGAAGCGAGGTTTTTCCGGAACCGCTCGGGCCTTTAAAAACCGTTATCTGCTGATTATTGACGGTAAGAGTAACGTTATCCACCGCGGTGAACTGATTCGGCTTGCCGCTGTTGAAACTCTTCGTGATGCCTGACAGCTCAATCACATCAATACCTCATCGCGGCATCAGGATCAATCGTTGCCGCGCGCCAGCAGGGTATAATCGTCGCGGTCGTATACGGCACAACCGTCAGAAAAAAGAGCACCGCCAGTTGATAGACATCGACAACCGGTACCAGTTGAAAACGGGGATAGACAACCGACCACCCCTTGAGCGCCTGGGCAAAAAGCGGCGCTGAAAGAAAAAAAACATGCCCGTAGGCAAGCACCGTCCCTACCAGAAATGCCGTCAGCGAGATCACAGCTCCTTCCCAGAATTTGAGCAGCAGCACGTCGGAAGTTTCCCAGCCGATCGATTTGAGGATGCCGATTTCCTTGCGTTCTTCGGCTGAAAGACCGGCAGCCTTGTCCCAGGCAAAGATAATGAATGAAAACAGCGCAGAGGCCAGAATAATCAGTGTCATGCCGCCTCGCCAGTCGAAGATTGACTGATAGGTGCGCTGAATCTCATTTTTCAGGATCGGACGGGAATCGGGAAACTGGCCGGCAATCTTGGCCGCTACAGTCGGCAGCTCTTTCGGGTTGCGCACCATAACCGCCAGATCGGTCGCCTGGCCGCTCGGAAAATTGAACAACTGGCGGAAATCACCCGGAGAGATGATTATCATGTCGGCCGCGATGAGGTCTGAGTTGCTCGGAAAAATAGTGCTGATTTCCAGCATTACCGGTGCCTTGTCATAGCTTATCAGCGGCAAAAGATCGCCAACAGCCAGATTGCGGGCCTTTGCCACTCCAGCACCGATGGAAACCCGTTCCGGACCAATAGCGGGATCATCGTTCGCGATGATCGTATAGTTGGCGCCGTTCAGAGCATCATAGTAATAACCCCACAAGCGCGGCCTCACCGCCGTTACCCCCCTGATATTGGCGATTTCAGCGGCATACCGGGCAGGGACAAGATCCTGACGCCCTGCAACCAGTCGCTGCACGACCATGTCGGGAGCATCGCTCAGAATTATGGCCGCCTCCCTTTTGAGTGCCGTGACAAAAAACTGCAGCGATGCCAGGATAAATATCACCAGCAGGTACATCGCCAGAAGAGAGAGGTTCTTCGCTTTTCTGCGCAGCAGTGACGCAAGCGTGAATTCAAGGATATTAAGATGGCGCTCAAGGGCTCGTTTCATGGTTTATCACTCTCAGGGAGGGACGGCAGGATCAGCGAACCCGAAGGGAAATGTTCCAGCGCCAATGGATGCTCCTGGAAAGGGGCATGGTGATCGGCCAATGCCGGGTGGCGGGTATAGCGGGCCTCCGTGGCAAGACAGAGATCGGTCAATTGCAAGCGCCGCAGCTGCGCGATCTGACTGCCGGAGTGCTGCTGCGCATGACGAGCATGCAGCGGCAGCAACAGAAAGAGCGTCAAACTAACTGCGGTAAACAGCAGAAATTGAACTGATCGGCGCATGGTATTTTCCGAATATAAACTTAGTTTAGTGACTTTATGGTCAGCCGCGTAATCTCGTTAAAGCGCAAAATACCCTTGCCTTTGTGATCGATCTTGAAGGAGCGGGCATCCTTTTCCGTCTTGAACGGAATCAGCTCGCTACCCATCGGCCCATAGACATCACTGCCGACAACAAACCAGGCGGTTCGCGCATCGATCATAGCCAGCGAATAATACTCCTTCACAGCCAGCGCAACAATATCGCTCTGACGTTTTCCGGGGGTATAGCGAGCGGTATCTAAATAGTGGCTGAACATATCTTTAGCACCGTCATAATAGGAAATCGAGCCGTCCTTGAAGCGGGCCGTTGCAGTCCAGTCGGGAAATTTAGCAACAAACATTCCGCAGACCGGGCACTTGGCTCCGGTCGGGACAACAACTGCATCCTTGCCTCCGGCCGTGACGCTTTCAACAAAGAGTAAACAGATCAAAAACACAAAGGGGATAAGCCGTTTCATGAAATCTCCGGGCAGTCTTTACTCTTTTCCAGCTAAGGCCAATACATCTTTATAGGTAGCCAACTGTCCGCCGTTCTTGCTGATAAAGGCGATGGCGTCAGCTTTTTGAGCAAACGCCCATTTTGGGTTTCGTGTCATGACACCCTTCTTACTCCCCCCGATCACCCAGGTCGCCTTTTCAGCATCAACCAGTTTTTTGGTATTCAAATCCGCGACCTCGACCATTTTGATCACCTTGCCCTTCTGGGCCTTCAACTCGGTGACGACGCAATGAATGCTGCATACTCCAACAGATGTGCCATCTGAATAGGTGATCAGCATTCGTGAATGAGCAAATTTTTCCCGATCCATACCGCAATGTGGGCAGGCCTGATGCATTTTAACATCGGCGTGGGCTGATTCCATAGCAGTTCCCATAGCATGCTGGTGACCTTCCATATGTCCGGGGGTCATTTCTGCCAAAGCGGCACCTCCACTCTGAGTCATACATACAGTAACAAAAAGTGCGATAAATTGATTTTTCATGGCATTGCTCCTTTCAGGTATTATTTTTTTGTAGTGTGATAATATAGCGTAAATCAGTTGACCATGCAACAGTACCAAGCCGTTTGTCGGTATACATTACTTCGGTTTAAATTACTTTGACGCTAACTTATTTCGGATGGTATTATTATTATCTTAACTCCCCAAACGGAGGTTTAACTTTGTTGCATAAAAAAACCTCACTCCCTGTAAAAACTACCAAATCCGATTATGCCTGGTATATCCTTACTCTTATTTTTTTTATAACCATTGTCTTTGGAGCCGGTTACGGCTTAATTCAACAACAAAAGCAGTTTATTTTGGATGAGAAACGCAAAGAACTAGCAACAATTGCAGACCTTAAAATATCCCAACTGGTTCAATGGCGTAAGGAGCGTTTTGCCGAAGCAGCCTCCATTCGCGCTAACACCATGATGGCCCACCGGTTCAATCAGTACATCAATGGCAGCGATAAAGCTAAAATCCGCCTGGAATTCAAACATTGGATGGCTAACCTGATTGACCTTGGCGGGTACAGTAAAGGGATCCTCTTTACTCCGAGTGGTGAAGTAATCGCTTCTGATTCGGAACTAAAAACGCCCTTGTCACGACATTATTTAGCCCTGGTTGCCGAGACGGCCAGAGAACAGGAGCTACTGCTTACCGGCTTCCATAGTGACAACATCGGCGATCCTGCCGAAATAAACCTCGCTATTCCAATCATGCTTCTTGGCAATGCACCGACCCGCTGCATCGCCGTTCTGGTCCTTGATATCGACCCGGCCAAGCGCCTATTCCCGCTTATTCAATCATGGCCAACATCCAGTTCAACAGCTGAAACGTTATTGGTTCAGCGCGAAGGGGATTCGGTCCATTTCCTGAATCAACCCAGGTATCGTAAAAAATCAGCCGTTCCATTTAAACTTCCGCTCACACTCGACAAAATTCCGGCAGTGCGTGCAGTTCTTGGACAGGAGGGCAGTTTTGAAGGTAGAGATTACCGTGATGTAGCGGTACTCAGCGCTACCAGAAGCATACCGGGAACCCAGTGGTGGCTGGTTGCCAAAGTCGATGTCAGTGAAGTCTTGATACCATTATCAAAAAGTATCTGGGTGGTTTCGTTTGTAGGAGTCATTGTCGTTTTCACCATGTCTCTGGGCGCATTACTCTGGAGCATTCGCAGAAAAGCTAAAATGCTCCTCTCCCAGTTCGTAATTGAGCAGCAGCATACTCTTGAGCTGAAAAAATCTGAGGATGCGCTAACCAGATCTCGAGACTACCACTCGAAGCTACTGGACATTTTCCCTTCCCTTGTCTGGAGATCCGGCACCGATGCCCGTTGCGATTATTTTAACCAGACATGGCTGGCTTTTACCGGACGCACATTGGCACAGGAACTCGGAGACGGATGGATAAACGGGGTCCATCCAGATGACCTGGAGCGCTGTCTTGCCACCTACAGGGAAGCATTTCAAGCCAAGCATCCATTCAAGATGGAATACCGTCTCCGTTATAATGACGGTAGCTATCGCTGGATCAATGACCACGGGACTCCGTATAATGGTTTTGACGGCTCGTTTTCCGGCTATATTGGCAGTTGTTATGACATTAATTTACAGAAAGAAGCCGAACATACGTTAACTGATATTCATTCTCATTTGGAGGAGGAGATCCGAAAGCGCACCAGAGACCTGACGGAAATCAACTCGCTTCTGATAAATGAGATCTCTGAACGAAAACAGCTTGAACAGCACCTGCTGAGAGCTAAACGGCTTGAAGCAATCGGGCAGATAGCCGGCGGCGTCGCCCATGAGGTCCGTAATCCGCTCAATGCAATTCTCACCATAACCGAAGCCCTGTTCAGGGAAAAGGAGGTCGCCTCCAATCCTGAATTTGAACCGTTTATTCACCATATACGAACTCAGGTCAACCGCCTGGTTCATCTGATGAATGATCTCCTTGACCTGGGAAGAACTATCCCGGCAACAGCCCTTCAGCCGATATCTCTGTATGAAGTATGCCGTGAAACGCTTGCTCTCTGGAAGTCCAGCGGCATGTCAAAAAACAAACGGGCTACCCTCTCGTCTGACAATGATGATATCTCTATTCGTGTTTTAACTGACGGCCTCAAGCTGCAGCAGGTATTTTTTAACCTGCTAGAAAATGCCGGTAATCACACACCAGACGACAGCAGGATTATGGTTATATTGAGCCAAAACAGCCCAGATATACCTTGCGGCATGGCAACAGTACGGGTAATTGATCAGGGGACCGGTATTCCTGAAGATAAGCTGCCATACGTTTTCGATCCCTTCTATACAGACAGGAAAGGGGGCACCGGTCTCGGACTGGCGCTTGTCAAACATTTTGTCGAAAACATGGGTGGAACCGTACGAATATGGAATAACAATCCACCACCGGGGTGTACCGTGGAAGTTTGTATCCCGCACTACAAAGAGGATTTTTAATGAAACCGACCGTTCTGCTGATTGAAGACAATGCTGCGACCCGTTTCGGATTTGTGCGTTATTTTTCAAAGGAGGGTTACGAGATCATTGAGGCGGCCAATCTTGCCGAAGCTGCAGCCGCATTGGCCGCCCGTCGATTTGACATAATGGTTCTCGACATAAACCTGCCGGATGGCAGCGGCATAGATTTTATCGGCACGGCGCGGATAAACGACCCCTGCATCCCGATCATCGTTATAACCGGTGAAGGGGACATTCCTCTGGCGGTTGAGGCGATGCAGCAGGGCGCGGATAACTTCCTGACCAAACCGGTTGATAACGCGGCTCTGGCTGTATTTATACGCAAAACACTCGAAATTGGCGTCCTGAAACGGCAACAATCGGCTCGGAAACGGATCGAGAAGAAGGATGATTTTTTTATTGGTGAAAACAGGGTCATGCAGGAGATGTATGCATTGGCGCTGGCGGCAGCAGCCAGTGACATACCGGTACTTATAACCGGTGAAACCGGCACCGGAAAAGGGATGCTCGCCAGATGGATTCACCAGCAGGGACCACGAGCGGCGAATGAATGTGTGGAACTGAACTGCTCCGGTCTACGGGGTGAAATGCTCTCGCGCGAAATATTCGGGAATGCCAGGGGAGCCTTTACCTCTGCCGACCAGGACCGAAAAGGGTTACTTGATGTTGCCGACCGTGGGACGCTGTTTCTGGATGAGATTGGTGACATGGGTATTGATGTTCAAGCGCAATTTCTCAAAGTTTTGGAGGACAAGAGCTATCGCAGACTCGGAGATGTAAAGCTTTTGAGAAGTAATTTCCGTCTGATCTGCGCGACACATCATGAGCTGGATTTACTGGTCAGTTCAGGCCAGTTTCGCAAGGATCTCATGTACCGGATCAATATGATGACAATTCACCTCCCCTCGCTCAGAGAACGGATGAACGATCTGCCGGAACTGGTCGCCTATCTGCTCCGCTCGCTCGGTTCGTCTGCAACGGTTCTTACTGACGACATCATGAAAATACTGCGTGACTACCACTGGCCCGGCAACATTCGCGAACTGAAGAATGTACTCGAACGGGCAATGTTGCTCACCCCGCACGAAGCAATGCTTCGCCAGGTTCACTTCTCAAGTCTTACACAAAGTCGCTCTCACCAAACGGCACCAAACCGGCTGACGGTGCAGGAAGTAGAAGGAGAGCATATCAGAACAGTTCTTGACCAGGAGGATGGCAACATAGAAAAGGCAGCAAAAACCCTCAATATTTCACGGGCAACACTGTACCGGAGACTTAAGCGGAATAATGAGTAATATCGGCGTGCCATTCTTCATTCTATCCATTTCATTTTGAGACCAATTCTCAAATGAACAACCCCGCGGCAAACTGCGAGGTGTCACCGCAGTAATTAATTCTATGAAGCAAGCTTCGAGGAATTTACCCGAAGAGATTAACGTCCAGACTTTAAACTTGAGTCAACCTGAACTGGCGGCTGTGTCACAGACATGACTGCCAGTTTTATTCCTGGAAATAGTCACACCACATATCAAGCTTGAAATCAGGCCTACGCTCTGATATGCTGGCCAGACATTTAACGTAGCTTAATATAAACAGAGGTTCAAATGATATACTCCGTCAGAAACATTCTTACTTCATCAGCTTTGCTGATCCTGTTCAGCGCCACCATTGCCATGGGAGCATCAGTCACTTTCACTTCATCTGGATCAGGAAGCTATCTGATCCAGGGAAACAATATGGATGGGGTCGCCGGCATTCAACTTGATATCGCCTATGATGCCACTTCTCTGTCGTCCCCAACGGTAACCCAAGGTGGACTGGTCTCCGGAGCAATGCTAGCTGCAAACACCTCAAACCCCGGCGTTATCAAGCTCGCCATTATCAGCACTACCCCGTTCTCCGGGAGTGGCTTGATCGCTACTATTTCTTTTGCTTCTAAAACGGGAAACGGTGGCATTACTTCGGTCGCAAGCAGCATGATCGACAGCAAAGGTTCAGCTTATGCGCCTTCAAACAGCAATTTTTCAAGCGAAGCTGCATCTGCTGGAATCATCACGACTCCCGGTGTGCCATTTAGCCAGCCAACACTACAAACTTCATCTTCAACTCCGCAGCAAAATACAGCTACGGCCAGGGACGCCAACACAGCTTCCACCACAATACCAACCTACGCCGGGACGGTAACTCTGCCAACAGATCTGCAGCAAAGTACCGATGTACTGCCTGTTGCTGCTTCGACTGTTCCTGTAAACTCCGAAGAACCTGCTGCATCCGCAATTACCAGGCAGAGCAAAGAATCTGACAAGTCTGCCCCGGACTTAAAGATTGAAGAGACACCTCAAGCCGATATCAGCACGGGAATTTTAGAGCAATTTAAACGGTACAACGGCAGCAAAAACCTCTCCGCCATCGTGACACTTTTTGACAAAAAAATTGCTCACACCATTTCTCAAGTACCGTCAATCCTGTTAAGTAATGGTCAAAGTGAAGCCACTCTTACAGTAGACATTCCCACGGGAATAAACTCTTCACCTAATTTTGCCGTAAAAGGAGGTAAGCTGGTTTCTTTCAAGCGGGATAAGCAGAGCATGGGTCGCTGGATAATTGCAGTTTTGCCTGAAGCGGGAGCAGTCAGGGTCACGGTAATAATAATTACCAGTGCGGAAGAACTTGAATTCCCCCTTACCGTGGCACCTTCGGTAAAAGCAGGGGTAACTTATGACGAAAACGGCTGGAAGATATTTTTAAAGGAAGTGGGAACAACCAAAGCCCCCCTGCACGATTTAAACAACGATGGAGTGCGGGATTATGTAGATGAGTTTATTTTTGTTGCCAACTACCTTGCAAACAAAGCAGGTGCCGTAAAAGTACCGAAAAATTAATAAACCGTTGGGTAATCCCTCATTCCGCCTTTAGGTCGGATGAGGGAATTACCCGGTCATTGAAACAACCTCCTCATAGGTCGTAACTCCTTCCAGCATCTTGTTGATGGCAATTTCACGCAGAGTTACCAAACCTTCCTGTCTCGCCGCTTCAACAATCGTAGCAAGTTCAACAGAACCTGACACCAACGCTTTCAGTCTATCATTAATATCCATAACTTCAAAGAGACCGCTCCGGCCCTTGTACCCTGTACCACGGCAATCCTTGCACCCCTCACCTTCCCATACAGAATACGATTTTTCCGGCAGTTGCAGATAGTTACATTCGTCCTGAGAAAGAGTGCGGACTTTTTTACAGTGGGGACAGATTTTGCGTACCAGCCGCTGGGCGACGACGCCAAGAAGGGTAGCAGAGATCAAAAATGGCGGAACTCCCAGGTCAAGCAGCCTGATGATGGTAGATGCTGAATCGTTGGTATGCAAAGTAGAAAGGACCAGATGTCCGGTCAGTGCTGCCTGAACCGCATTTTCCGCCGTCTCGCGGTCGCGGATTTCACCGATCATGATGATATCGGGATCCTGTCTGAGAATGTTTCGCAAAATACTGTCGAAACTGACTCCAATTCCCTGCTGCACGCCGATCTGATTAAACTCCTCCATAACCATCTCGATCGGATCCTCAACCGTAACGATGTTGACCTCAGGTGAAGAGAGCGACCTCAGTGATGAGTAGAGGGTTGTCGTTTTGCCGCTGCCGGTCGGACCGGTCACCAATATGATGCCGTTCGGACGGCGTAGAAATGAGTTATAGAGCGTTAACTCACGCGGATAAAACCCCATACTGTCCAGATCCTGGAGGAGAATATCCGGATCAAAAACCCTGATGACAACCTTTTCACCAAAAGCGACCGGCACGGTAGAAACGCGCAGTTCAATGTCCTTGTTATTGAAGTTGGTCTTGATACGGCCATCCTGAGGGCGCCGTTTTTCGGCCAGGTCCATGCGGGAAAGCATCTTGATGCGCGAGACGATCGGGGCATGCAGAGGTTTTGGAATGATATGAATGTTGTGCATGACGCCATCAATACGGAAACGGATCAGTGAAGTCTCCCGTTTCGGTTCGATGTGGATGTCACTGGCATGCTGGTCAAAGGCATAATTGAGAAGGAAATCGACTGCAGAAACCACATGTTTGTCGGTCCCCTCGATTTCCTGATGCCCTTTAAGCTTGAAAAACTGTTCCAGATTACCCAGGTCTACCGTTGATGAAGCCTCTGTCTCTGCAGCCAGAACCGATGCCCGGAATCCGTAGAATTCACGCAGTATTTTCAAAATGTCGCTTTTAGAGCTGAGGACGCGCCTGATTTCCAGGCGTCTGGCTGACGCCAGTTCATTGACGATCGCCTCATTGAACGGATCAGCGACAGCGACAGTTATGACACCAGCTGACTCTCCGACGGCAACAATCAGATTTTTCAGGGCGAACGGCCGGGGAATATAATCGGTTACGACATGCAGATCAAGCTTCAACGGATCTATTTTAAAATAAGGGAGTCCGGCGGCAGCAGCCAGCGCGTCAGTAATGACATCTTCTGAGAGCAGATTACCCTGCGATCCATGTATTTCAAGATTAAATGATGCGAGAACTTCGGCAGGAGAAACAAGTTCGGAACCGGCATGACTCCTACGGGAGGCACCGGATTGATAGTGGGCAAAAAGACGCGATTCCTGCGCCCTTCCCCGGGCCAGCACATCACGAAGCTGTTCGCTGGACAACAATCCGCGACGTTCCAACAGGTGAGCCAGATTTTCAATAGTAAGTTTATTAGGCTCCGGCATGATCCCCATCAATTATTGGGTTTATTCTTTTTAAGCGCTTCGGCCTTCTGAACCTCAATACGCTTGGCGACTTCAGCAACAACCTGTTCAGTTGTATAACCTGTCTTGGCTGCAATCTGTGCGACTGCAGCAGGTTCAGATTTGAGGGCATTGTGTATATTCCTGTCACGAATAACATCAGCAGGAGTGGCGACACCCTGATATGCATTCATGGTCGATAGAAAGTTTCTGAAAAGCTTATAGCCCAATAAGACTAGTAAAAACAAGGGGACAATATCATCCAGCCAGTAATCAAAGCTGCGCAGACGAAACATTTCTCCGGTCAGAAGCCCGGCAGAAACAATCAGCAGGCCGAATGCATTGCCTATCACGCGATATTCGATATCGGCAGGTATTTTTAACTCAACTGTTTTTGCCAAGACCTGCCCTCATGCCCCTCATGCACCGACTGTATTTACCTTTTTTTACCATCGGCAGATTATCGACTTTCTACAGATATTTTACGCCATCTCATCGTAAAATATCTGTATCCGGCACATATTGTAACGACCACCGGTGATAAGCGACAGCGTAACACAGGAGGTGATTGACCAATGACGCTTACTTTGCTACATTGCGGAAAATAGAATTTAGGGGAGGTCAGCATGAAGAAATCGTTATTATGCGGCGTGGTTGCGGCGGTACTGGCTCTTGCAGTTTCACCGGCACTGGCAGCAGACATCAGTTTTTCTACAGTGATAAGCCAGGATGACTTCAAGAACCTGAGCAAGGAAGCCGGCGCCGCGCTGGGTTATAGAAACATGGCTCCGGCAGCTCCACTCGGCATTACCGGCTTTGACATAGGCGCCGAAGTTACCGCCGTAAGTATCGACAAAAACGACAGCTACTGGAATTCCGCCTTTAGTAATGATGCCCCTGCTTATCTGGTTATTCCCAAGATACGGGTGCGCAAAGGGCTCCCTTTCGGGATTGATGTCGGCGCCATGTATTCCTATGTGCCAAGCAGCAATGTAAAACTGTATGGAGCTGAGCTGAGCAAGTCGATTCTGGATGGCAGCATGGCGACACCGGCGGTCGGAGTCCGTGCGACCTATACGAGATTGTCCGGCGTAAACGATCTTTCGCTGCAAACCTACGGAGTTGATGCCTCAATCAGCAAAGGTTTTCTGTTTATTACCCCGTATGCCGGGGCCGGTATGATGTTAATTAATAGTGAAGCGAAGGGTTATTTAAAATCAACCTTAGCTCCGAACCTGGAAAAAGAGAGTGTCACCGTGCCGCGCGTTTTTGGAGGGCTCAAACTCACCCCGTTTCCATTACTGAGTATAACAGCTGAAGCTGAATATGCGGAACGTCCACTCTACTCATTGAAGGGTGCTATCAGTTTCTAGTTTTTTTCCCGTAATATAAACATTTTATAGAAAGAGGGCGCAATTTATTGCGCCCTCTTTCAGTTGATTAAGTGTATGGATTGCGGTGGATTAACAACTAGCGGCGCGTCTTAGCACCTCCGTTGCCCATTGATTGAGGCTTTTACCGCTCGAATCTGCGGCCAGAGCAACAGCCGCGTGAACTTCTGATGGGACACGAAGCATAACCCTTCCTGAATAGGGTTTTGGGCCAATTTACCCAACTGCTCATTCATTTCGAGATAACCATCCACGGCTGAACGAAATTCAAAAAAAACACGTGATCCACTTCCTTCCACCATTACAACTCCCAACGATATAAGGAGTTACTCCATCAAACTCCACTAGATAGAACCACTAACAACACTGATTATTTTATAACATGTGTCTTGCACGAAAAGAAAACAACAGCATCCCTTTTGGCTCGTCCTCTGACCCCAATAGCTTTACCCTTTAATTTGTGAATATTCTTGATTGCACAACCACCCTTCCCTGCTATACTTTCACTTATACATCCTGCTTACCGATGGAGAAATTACTATGAATATCCACGAATACCAGGCCAAGGAAATCCTCAGCAGTTACGGCATCCCGATTCCTCGTGGGCGCGTGGCGCTCACCTCCGACCAGGTTGAGCGAGCGGCCAAGATGATGGGAGGACGGTGCGTCGTTAAAGCCCAAATCTATGCCGGCGGGCGCGGCAAGGCAGGCGGAGTCAGGCTGATCCACCATCCGGAGGAGGCGCAGGAATACGGTAAAGAGCTGTTCGGACGTACCCTGGTGACAGCGCAGACAGGCCCTCAGGGGTTGAAGGTACGCCGCATCCTGGTGGAAGAAGCAGTTGAAATCGCCCGGGAGTTCTACCTTTCAATTACTCTTGACAGAGAGAGCTCCCGCTACATCCTGATCGCCTCATCCGAAGGGGGGGTGGATATCGAAGAGGTTGCCAACAAGAGTCCTGACAAGATTCTGACACTGACCATAGATACTTTCACCGGCCTGCGTCCTTATCAGGCACGCAAGATAGCCCTGGCGCTGGGTCTGACCGGAACGATCTGTGAAGATTGCGTCGAGTTGATTCTTAATCTCTACCGTGCCTGTCTGGAGAAAGACTGCGCCCTGATCGAAATCAATCCGCTGGTGGTAACCAAGGCCGGCTGGCTGATGGCCATGGACGCCAAGATAACTTTTGACGACAACGCTGTCTATCGCCATCGTGAATACCCCGACATGATGGATTACTCGCAGCTTGATCCGCTGGAAATTTCCGCAAGCAAATATGATCTGGCCTATATAAAACTCTCCGGCACCATAGGGTGTCTGGTAAACGGCGCCGGGCTGGCGATGGCAACTCTGGATGTTCTTAAAGAGTGTGGCGGCGAACCGGCCAACTTTCTGGATGTGGGTGGTGGCGCCACCCGCGAGAAGGTTGCAGAAGCATTCAGGATCATCCTGCAGGATTGTGATGTAAAGGGGATCTTCGTCAATATTTTCGGTGGCATCATGCGCTGCGATATCATCGCTCAGGGGATTATCGAAGCAGCCGCTGCAGTCGGCTGCACCCTTCCTATTGTGGTGCGCATGGACGGCAGTCATGTTGAGGAAGGCAAAAAACTGCTTCTGGAATCCAGCCTGAATGTACAGATTGGCAAGTCACTGGGAGATGGTGCCTCCAAAATCGTAAAGATGCTAACAGTGGAGGTACAATAAGTTATGTCCATACTTGTCGATAAACATTCCAGGATTGTTGTCCAGGGGATTACCGGGAGAAGCGGCCTGTTCCACACCAAGCAGTGCCGTGAATACGGCACCAGCATTGTGGCCGGAGTAACTCCCGGCAAAGGTGGCATACACATTGAGGGGATTCCGGTTTTCAATACCGTTACCGAGGCGATCAAATATACCGAGGCCAACGTTTCGATGATTTTTGTACCTCCCCCCGGTGCGGCCGATGCCATCATGGAAGCGATCGATGCCGGCATCGATCTGGCGGTCTGCATTACCGAGGGAATCCCGATCCGCGATATGGTCCCGGTCAAGGCTGTTCTGCAGGGGAGCAGAACCCGGCTGATCGGTCCCAACTGCCCTGGAGTCATCACTCCCGGAGAATGCAAGGTAGGTATCATGCCGGGTCACATCCATTCACCGGGAAAGATAGGGGTTGTCTCCCGCAGCGGTACCCTTACGTACGAAGCGGTCAAACAGCTGACTGACCTCGGCCTCGGCCAGTCCACCGGTGTCGGTATCGGCGGAGATCCGATCATCGGCATGAATTTCATCGACGTTCTGACCCTCTTTAATCAGGATCCGGATACTGAAGCGGTATTCATGATCGGCGAGATCGGAGGTGGCGCCGAGGAAGCGGCCGCAGAGTGGATCAAGAAAAACATGAAAAAGCCGGTGGCAGCCTTTATCGCCGGCGTCACCGCCCCCCCAGGCAAGCGGATGGGACATGCGGGAGCAATCATAACCGGCGGCAAAGGAAAGGCAGAAGACAAGATCCGGGTCCTGCAGGAATGCGGCGTAGTTGTCGCAACCAGTCCAACCCATATGGGAGAGGCGATGCTGGAGGCAATGAAATAACTATTACGTAGCAAAATGTCTTGCCAAGATAATTTATGTAATATACCATTGGCATATATCAGGAGGTAGCAATTTATGCCGCAAACTGCAAAAATATTCATGAACGGCAGAAGTCAGGCCATACGCCTGCCTGCAGAATTTAGATTTTCAGGTCGAGAGGTAATCATCGAGAAACATGGGGACACGGTCACACTTCGTCCCAAACCATGCGGTTGGGATGATTTTTTTGCACGTGCCCCAAAGGTGCCAATCGATTTCATGAGTGACCGCCAGGATCCGCCGCCTGAAGCAAGGGAGCTTTTCTGATGCTGTACATGCTTGATACCAATATTTGCAGCTATATTCTAAAAAACCATCCCTTATCTGTCAAAACACGTTTCGATGAAGTCGGTGCCGAAAAACTGGCAATTTCCTCAATTGTGCTGGCGGAACTATATTACGGAGCGGCACGCCATCCAAAAGGCATAACGATACGCCGGGAGATAGACGATTTTACTTCGCGGCTCAAAATCATGCCATGGAATGAGGCGGCAGCAAATCATTATGGTTCAATAAGAACGGTGCTGGAAAAGAACGGGACACCAACCGGCAGTATGGATAAGCTGATTGCAGCTCATGCCAGAAGCCTTAAAGCCACCCTCGTTACTAATAATACGAAGCACTTTGAATGCGTGCCGGAATTGTTGATTGCCAACTGGGTGAGTTGAATATTACCCTGTGATTCAGAGAGGCTAAAAACAAAAGTGGTCTTTCACTCTAATGCGGGCCAAAAATCAGACGATGCCGTTAAACATTTCACGCCACCCGGCAACATGAACTCCGCTCCGGATATAGGTCCCTTCGCCACCAAAAATCAGGCGCGGCTCAACTGTCGATTCAGCAATCACCTGCCACTTTTTCAAACTTTTGAACATATCTCCCGCAACTGTCTGGCCTGATTTAATCTCCACCGGATGGAGGATACCCGCCTCATCAAGCAGCAGGTCAACTTCGTTTCCGCTGCTGTCACGCCAAAAATACAGATTTGAAACATCCCCCCGATTCAAGCGCGCACACAGGTATTCAGCGACAACCATGGTTTCAAACAGAGCTCCTCGTGCCGCATGTGTGGCAAGCTGCTCCGGTGTCTGAATGCCAAGCAGAAATGAAGCCAATCCAGTATCATGGAAATAAAGTTTGGGGGCCTTTATCAATCGTTTGCCGAAGTTAGCAAAATGCGGAGTAAGCCGGAATACGATGTAACTTGCCTCAAGTATACTCAACCAAGCGGTGGCAGTGCTTTGGGCTATCCCGCAATCGGTAGCAAGTGACGCAAGATTCAGCAATTGTCCGGTACGTGCGGCACAGAGGCGCAGAAAACGCTGAAAGGTTATGAGATCCCGTACCGAGGTAAGGTCACGCACATCACGCTCAAGGTAGGTAGCAACATAGCTGGCAAACCAGTCTGACGGAGTAACAGCGGTGCTACGCAAGGCCGGATAGCCACCGACAAAGAGCAAGTCATCAAGACCTGCTGTGAGCAGCCCTTCCGCCATCAGCTCTGCACCTGATAAAGGCAAAAGCTGTGCAATTCCAGCTCTCCCCGCCAAACTCTGATTCACCTGTCGACTGAGGGTAAAATTTTGGGAACCGGTCAGAATATATCGCCCAGGCGTTCGATGTTCATCCACAATCCCTTGAATATAGGAAAGCAGCTCAGGCACCCTTTGCACCTCATCAAAAATTGCGCCATCCGGATAGCGCCCCAGAAAACCACGCGGATCTTCGGTTGCAAACAATCTGGTATCGGGGTTTTCAAGTGATATATAAGGCTTTTCCGGGAAGGTATCACGCACCAACGTTGTTTTACCGGATTGTCGGGGGCCAGTGAGTACGAGCACGGGGAATCCCTGTGCAAGTCGCTGAATTGTAGACGTAATAAACCTATGGATCATGAGGCCACCTTGGGGAACAACACCGTTTTTTGTAATTTAATTATTTAATCGTTAATTTGCAAGCTATATAAACGCCCCC
The DNA here is from genome assembly GCA_019162745.1 of Deltaproteobacteria bacterium. Lineage (GTDB taxonomy): Bacteria > Desulfobacterota > Desulfuromonadia > Geobacterales > Pseudopelobacteraceae > JACRCG01. The sequence continues at coordinate 21,104 of JAFLLC010000156.1, forward strand.
AACCCTCCACTTGACACTATATCGTGCCATAAGGCATAATCCGGCCTCATTGATTTGCCTGGAGGCAGCAGCGCATGGAAACGCCCGACAGTACCGAACCCCCCTCTTCTTCACCCTTTGTGCACTTGCACCTTCACACCCAATATTCCCTGCTCGACGGTGCCATTCGCTTTGATGACCTGATCGCCAAGGCCAAAGAGTACAACATGCCTGCAGTGGCGATTACCGACCATGGCAACATGTTCGGGGCGGCGGAGTTTTATCTCAAGTGCAAGAAGGCCGGCGTCAAGCCGATCATCGGCTGCGAGCTCTACCTGGCACCAGGATCGCGCTTTTCAAGGGATGCAAAAGGGATCTCCGACGCCGCATACCACCTTATCCTGCTCTGCGAGAACATGGAGGGATACAGGAATCTTTCCTACCTGACGTCTGCCGGCTACAAGGAGGGGTTCTACTACCGCCCACGCATAGACCGCGAGCTGCTTACGGGGCGCTCCGGCGGGCTCATTGCGCTCTCCGCCTGTCTCAAGGGTGAAGTGGCGATGCAGTGCGGTCGGGGCAATATGGAAGGGGCGCTTGCCACCGCTAAATGGTACAGCGAACTGTTCCCGGACCGCTACTATATCGAGCTGCAGGAAAACACCATTCCCGAGCAGGACATCGTCAACAAGCGCCTGATGGAGGTGGCGGCCGAACTGAAACTGCCGCTGGTGGCAACTAACGACTGCCATTACCTGAATCGTGAGGATGCCCGTGCCCACGAGGTACTCCTCTGCATCCAGACCGGCAAGACCATGTCGGATCCGACACATATGAAGTTCTCGGTCGATGAATTTTATGTCAAATCACCGGAGGAGATGACTCATGCTTTCAGCTATTGTCCCGAGGCGATCAGCAACACCCTGGCAATCGCCGAGCGCTGCAATCTGGAACTGGCCGTCGATGGCAAGACCTACTATTTCCCGCACTTCGAACCACCAGCGGGCTTAAATCATGACGACATGTTGCGGGAACTGGCAACTGACGGGCTTAAGGAGCGGATGACAGCTATCCTTGCCAAATATCCCGACATGACGCTGGAGCAGCAGCAAGGATATTTTGACCGTCTGGAAATTGAGTTGAAATGTATCTGTGAGATGCAGTTTCCGGCCTATTTTCTGATCGTCTCCGACTTTATCCGCTGGGCCAAAGACAAGGGCATTCCGGTCGGCCCTGGCAGGGGGTCTGCCGCCGGTTCACTGGTGGCATACGCCACCAAGATCACCGATCTTGACCCGCTCCCTTACAATCTGCTGTTCGAGCGATTCCTCAATCCGGAACGTATCTCCATGCCGGATATTGACGTCGACTTTTGCCAGGATCGCCGTGGCGAGGTGATCCAGTATATGGTCGAAAAGTATGGTCGTGATCGCGTCTGCCAGATTATAACCTTTGGAACCATGGGTGCCAAGGCGGTGATACGTGACGTTGGGCGCGCGCTGAACATTAGCTATGGCGAGGTCGATCAGATTGCCAAACTGATACCCGATGACCTGAAAATGACGTTGAACAAGGCGCTGCTGCAGGAGCCGAAACTGAAAGAGATGTCCGCTGCCGATCCGCAGATCAGGGATCTGTTGGAGACCGCGCTCTGCCTGGAGGGGCTGACTCGGCACGCTTCAACTCATGCCGCAGCGGTCGTGGTAGCCCCGGACCAACTGGAAGAATTTCTGCCACTCTATAAGGACCAGAAGACCGGTTCGATCAACACCCAATACTCGATGAAGTACGTTGAGCTTGTCGGTCTGGTCAAGTTCGACTTTCTCGGGCTCAAAAACCTGACCGTCATACAGAATGCCGTCAAGCTGATCCGCGAGGGAAAGGATCCGGCTTTCGACATAACCCTGCTCAAAGACGATGACCAGGCAAGTTATGATCTGATAACCGCCGGTAACACGACCGGCATATTTCAGCTCGAATCAAGCGGCATGAAGGAGATGCTCGTCAAGCTGAAACCTTCCTGTTTTGAGGATGTCATTGCGGCTGTCGCCCTGTATCGACCCGGTCCCTTGGGATCCGGCATGGTGCAGGACTTCATTGACCGCAAGCACGGCGTACAAAAAGTGGTCTATGATCTGCCGCAACTGGAAACGATCCTGAGAGACACCTACGGAGTCATCGTTTACCAGGAACAGGTCATGCAGATTTCCCGTACCCTGGCCGGCTATTCGCTGGGTCGCGCCGATTTGCTGCGCCGCGCCATGGGAAAGAAGGACCCGGTCGTCATGGCCAAAGAAAAGGAACCATTTCTGGCTGGCGCCAAAGAACTGGGGATCGACCTGAAAAAGGCCGGCGAGGTCTTTGACCTGATGGCCAAGTTTGCCGAGTACGGCTTCAACAAGTCGCATTCTGCCGCCTACGCCCTGATCACCTACCAGACAGCCTATCTGAAAGCGCACTACCCGGTAGAGTTCCTGGCAGCACTGCTGACCTGTGACATGGACAACACCGACAAAGTCGTTAAGAGCATCAACGACTGCCGTGAACAGGGTATCGAGGTACTGCCGCCGGACATCAACTCATCCGGGCTCTCTTTCACCGTCGCCGGCACATCGATGCGCTTCGGCCTCGGGGCGGTAAAAAATGTAGGCTCCGGAGCCATCGAGGCAATTCTGGAAGCCCGCAATGATGGACCGTTTAAGAGCCTTTATGATTTCTGCGAACGGGTTGATCTGCGGAAAGTCAACAAAAGGGTGATTGAATCGTTAATCAAGTGCGGCGCCTTTGATTCAACCGGTGCTGCCCGTTCCGCCCAGATAGAGGGGTTGGAAGCTGCTTCAAATTATGGCCAGAAGATCCAGGAAGAAAAGGCCAGCGCCCAGGTTTCCCTGTTCGGTACGGAAGAGGTGTCAAGGGGGAATAGCAGCGGCGGCATGAAACTCCCCGGTACAGCCGAATGGCATGACAAGGAAAAACTGGCTTACGAGAAAGAGGCGCTCGGCTTTCTGATTACCGGCCACCCGCTGGATCGCTATGTCGATGACGTTAAGCGCCTTTCCAACACTGACATCGTTAGCATGGTGGAAATGGCTGAGGGAAGCGAGGTACGGATTTGCGGCATCGTCTCCGCTCTCAAGGAGATTACGACTAAAAAGGGCGACCGGATGGGATTTGTGACGGTTGAAGATTTGACCGGTTCCGTGGAAATCACGGTTTTTTCCGATATCTACACCACCGTCTCTGCACTTTTAAAATCTGATGACCCGCTGTTTGTAGTCGGTAAGCTCGAAAAGGGCGAAAAAGGGTGCAAACTGCTGGTCATGAAGGGGGGAGAGGAGAATAACGGCAAACGCTTCCAGCGTGATCGCGGTCCGGCGGGTGACATCAAGCTGCTTTCCGAAGCGCGGGCCCAGACAACCAAGAAAGTTTTATTCAACCTGCGTACCGATGAAACAGCGCCGGAGCAGCTCACCCTCCTCAAGGAGGTCATCGAACGACATCCGGGAAGTGTGCCGACCTGTATCCATTTTCTGATACCGGCACGGAGCCGCTCCATCATGCCGCTGACAATCAAAATGAATGTTGCGGCCAGTGACGATTTAAGGCTGGAAGTGGAGCGACTGTTAGGGTATAATGCCGCCACTTTTGAGTAACGTTTTAAATAATGAATGAGGTGTCATCATGGCTGCTCCGTTTTATCTTGAATTTGAAAAGCCGATTGTTGAACTGGAAAAGAAGATTGAGGAGCTGAATGCGCTGGCCGGTGGGGGTCTTGACATAGCCGCAGATGTAACTGCTCTTGAGGGTCGCGTTGAAAAGATGCGGGACGATATTTTTTCCAACCTCTCCAGATGGCAGACCGCACAGGTGGCCCGTCACATCAACCGCCCCTTTACTCAGGACTACATCAATCTCATGTTCACCGAGTTTGTCGAACTGCACGGTGACCGTAACTACGGCGATGATCACGCTATAGTAGGCGGTCTGGCGCGCTTCGACAACCAACCGGTTATGGTGATCGGCCACCAGAAGGGTCGTGACACCAAGGAAAAGGTCTACCGCAATTTCGGCATGCCCAATCCGGAAGGATACCGCAAGGCACTGCGTCTGATGCTGATGGCTGAGCAATTCAAGCTGCCGGTCATCACTTTTGTAGACACACCCGGCGCATATCCCGGCATCGGTGCCGAAGAGCGCGGCCAAGCCGAAGCCATTGCCCATAATTTGCGCGAGATGGCAAGCCTGCGCACTCCTATTATTGTCTGTATCACCGGTGAAGGGGGTTCAGGTGGAGCACTGGCCATCGCTGTCGGCGACCGGATTCTGATGTTGGAGCATTCGGTCTATGCGGTTATCTCACCGGAAGGGTGCGCGGCAATACTCTGGTCCGACGGCACCAAAGGTGAACAGGCCGCCGAGGCGCTTAAACCGACGGCAAAAGACATCATCAAACTGGGCGTTATTGATGAGATCATAAAGGAACCGATCGGCGGTGCACACCGCGACCACAAGGCTACCGCCAGGAACATGAAGGAGGCTATTGCACGCAACTTGACCGAACTGAATAAGCTTTCCGGCGACGAACTCGTGGAAGAGCGTTACAAAAAGTTCAGGGCCATGACAAGGCTGGCTGAATAGAACGCTTTTTATGGAATATATTTACAGCTTGGGCGGTTTAACCGCCCAAATTTTTTTAAGGGACCAAAATGCTAGAACGCCTGCAAAAAATAATATCCGCCGCCGGAATCACATCACGAAGAGCCTCTGAAGCGCTGATCCTGAATGGTCAGGTTGCTGTCAACGGCGTCGTGATCACCGAACTGGGCAGCAAGGCCGATCCAGAAAAAGACACTATTTCGGTGGATGGCAAACCTCTGAAGATAAGCGCACAACGCCTCTACATCCTGCTCAACAAGCCACCCGGCTATATCACTGCGCTTAAAGACAGTCAGGATCGCCCACTGGTAACTGATCTGCTGAAGGACGTTCCGGATCGGGTCTACCCGGTGGGGCGTCTTGATTACAACACAGAGGGGCTTCTTTTACTGACCAATGACGGAGAGTGGGCCAATCGCCTGATGCATCCCCGCCATGAAATAGAAAAGGAATATCATGTCCGGGTCCGTGGTAAGGTTATCGACCAACAACTAAAGCGCATGGCCGACGGCGTAGAACTGGATGACGGCATGACCGCACCGGCGGTTGTGAGTCTGGTGAAAAGCGGCGAACAAAATGACTGGATTTCGGTTGCAATCCACGAGGGACGCAATCGCCAGGTACGCCGGATGTGCGAGGCTGTCAGCCTTTCTGTTGTACGTCTCAAGCGGATTCGCTATGGAGCTCTTCAGCTCGGCACGCTCAGGGCTGGACAGTTTCGCTATCTTTCTGACGCTGAGGTGCGCGAATTATCCGGTGAACCGGCAAAAGTTTTACCGGCAGGACAGCCGCAGCGCGAAGTACGTCCGAAATCAACCCGCCCCGACAAACCAGAACCACCTAAAAGATCGCACAAACCAGAAAGATCAGGAGGAAAAAACAGTGGAAGAAGGCAGCAGTAGAAGGTCCGGTTTTATCGAACGCATCAGCCGTTTTGTAACCGGACGCAAAAGAACAACAGAACAGGAAATAAACGATTTTATCGAAGCATCAGAAGAAGAAGGCCTGGTTAACGAGGAAGAGTGTGAGATGATCCGCTCTATTTTTTCTCTCGGCACAACTATCGTGCGGGAAGTCATGGTAACCCGTACTGAAATGGCCTGCGTCACCGTCGATGCCACCGTGCGGGAACTGCTGGAAACAATCATCGCCTGCGGCCACTCCCGCATACCAGTTTACGAGGATTCGATCGACAATATCATCGGTCTGCTGTATGCCAAAGATCTACTCAAACAGTGGGGCACCGATCAAAACAGCCTCTCTGTTCGAGAAATCATGCGCCCACCCTACTTTATCCCCGAATCCAAAAATCTGGAGCAACTGCTGCAGGAGTTTAAACGGAAACGAATTCACCTGGCAATTGTCATTGATGAATATGGCGGCACATCCGGTTTGATAACTATTGAAGATCTGCTGGAACAGATTGTGGGGGACATCCAGGACGAGTACGACCGCGAGGAGTCCCTTCTGGCAGTTAATCCGGACGGCAGCATAACCGCCGACGGGCGTCTCCCTGTCGAAGAGCTTGAAGAACATTTTGATATCCAGATAGAGCGCGACAACTTTGATTCATTAGGAGGTCTCGTCTTCCACCTGACCGGAAAAATTCCGGCGGTCGGAGACACTATCGAGGGGAGCGGACTACGCCTGAAAATACTTGATGCGGATCTGCGTCGGGTTAAAAAGGTCGGCATCAGCCTGCGAAGCAGTGTTCCGGCAGAAGACCAGGGGCGTGGGTGAACGCTCTGATGTACTTTTCAAGGTTCAAACAGCTGCTTGACCGCCGGGGGGTGCTGGCAATCGCCAGCGGTGTCCTGATCGCTCTCTCCTTTCCGAATCCCGGTTTCTCTTTCCTGGCCTGGATCGCACTGATCCCGTTGCTGATCGCCCTGGAAGAGAGCTCACCCCGTGAGGCCTTCCGCATCGGCCTGACCTGCGGCATTACCGCATACGCCGCGATCCTCTACTGGCTCAACATAGTTTTTACCCAGTACGGTCATCTCCCCTGGTCCGTCAGCATTCCTGTCTATCTGCTGCTGGTTATCTGGTTGGCACTCTTCTACGGTTTGAGCACCTTCATCGCCAGGAAGGGGGAACTGGTCGGCATCAAAACCGCCATTACCCTGCCAATCGCCTGGGTCGCATTTGATTTTATCCGCTCATTTCTTTTTTCCGGCTTTGCATGGGGCATGCTGGGCCACTCCCAGTTCCGCACCTTACCGCTGATACAGATTGCCGATCTGGCTGGTGTCTACGGCATCACCCTGCTGATAGTTCTGGCTAATATCGTCCTGCATCGTGCCCTGCGCGCGGTATCCGGCGCCGGGGTTCCCTATCCGGTGAAAAGCGCGGTAATACTGCTGCTGCTGCTGATCAGTACGCTCTTTTACGGATTCAGCCGTTTGAACGAACCGCTTGACTCCCGGTCAAAGCCGCTGCGGGTGGCGTTGATTCAGGGCAATATCCCGCAAGATGTCAAGTGGAGTCCCGAATTTCGCCAGCGGACAGTTGATATTTATGACCGCCTGTCCCGCGAGGCCGCCAGGGGTGGCGTTGATCTTATCGTGTGGCCGGAGAGCGCCGTGCCGTTCTTTTTTCAGGATGAACCGCTGCAGGCGGAACGGATCAGAGGATTGGCCAAAGATCTTAATACCTGGCTGCTGTTCGGAAGCCCTGCGCACGAACTGCGCAGCGGCAGGAGCACTTTTCTTAACAGCGCCTTCCTGCTGTCACCAACCGGCGAAACGGTCGGCAGGGCCGACAAACTGCATCTTGTTCCCCTGGGTGAATACATACCGCTCGGAAAATACCTGACCTTCATCAATAAACTGGTGGTCGGCATCGGCGATTTTTCACCCGGCGAGCGGGCCGTTATTCTGGATGCCGGTGGAACAAAACTGGGGGTGCAGGTGTGTTACGAGGTCATCTTCCCCGAACTGGCCCGCCGCTACGTCAATGCCGGTGCCCGCGTCCTCGTGGCAATCACCAACGATGCCTGGTTCGGTCGTTCATCAGCCCCTTATCAGCACCTTGCCATCTCGACCTTCCGGGCAATCGAGACACGTACACCGCTGATCCGTGCCGCAAACACCGGCGTAACAGCAATTGTTGACCAGAACGGCCACATCCGCACCATGACCCCCCTTTTTGTAGAAGCATATCGCACCGGCGAAGTTCAACCGGGGAGCGGCAGATCGCTCTACCTCATTATCGGAGACGCCCCGGCCTGGCTCTCTGTGCTGCTGACAGCCGGAGTGGTAATATTAGTGTGGGTTAAACTAAAAAAGGAGCAACAGCCATGTACCGCGAAGAAACAGCAAAATTGAAGGATTGTGAAGAACGGATTGCCAAGCTTCGGGGGGCACTTTGACGTAGAGGCCAAGCGTGAATCGATCATGGAAATCGAATCGATAATGGCTGTTCCCGGGTTCTGGGACGACGTCAAAAAATCCCAGGAAATTATTAAAAAACGGACGACGCTGGAAAAAATTGTCCAGATGTGGGACAGCCTCAATCACCAGACGGAAGATATCCGCCTGATGATTGAACTTGGAGAAGAGGCTCAGGATATCGAGACTCTGGCGGAGGTTGGTGAAATGACCGACCGCCTGATTCGGGAGGTCGAGGCTGCCGAGTTTCAACGTATGCTCTCCGGCCCCCATGATCGCAATTCCTGCTTTATCACCATAAATCCGGGAGCAGGCGGCACCGAGTCCCAGGACTGGGCCGAAATGATCCTGCGCATGTACCTCCGCTACTGCGAGAAGAAGGGGTGGAAAACGGTCATCACCGAATATCAGGCCGGTGATGAAGCCGGGCTCAAATCTGTGACCTTCAACGTCAGCGGTGAGTACGCCTATGGCTACCTCCGGGCAGAAGCCGGCATACATCGTCTGGTACGAATATCACCCTTCGACAGCGCCGCCCGCCGCCACACCTCTTTTGCCTCGATGTACGCCTTCCCTGAAATTGAAGAAGATGATATCGATATCAAAATCAGCGACAGCGATCTGAAAATTGACACCTTCCGCTCCGGTGGCGCCGGTGGCCAGCACGTCAATACGACCGACTCAGCCGTGCGTATCACCCATCTCCCATCAGGAATCATTGTTGCCTGTCAGGCCGAACGGAGCCAGATATCAAACCGGGCTACCGCCATGAAGGTACTGCGTGCCAAACTGTACGAGCGTGAAGTCGAGGAGCGCAAGGACAAAGCCTCCGAAATCGCCGCCGAAAAGAAGGAGATCGGCTGGGGAAGCCAGATCCGCTCATATGTGCTGCACCCGTACAAGATGGTCAAGGATCTGCGCACCGGTGTCGAATCCGGCAACCCGGACGCCGTCCTGGATGGCAATCTGGATGATTTTGTGATGGCTTATTTGATGGGAGTCCGGCGGAATGTCGGGGATGTCGAGTAAATAAGGACTTATCCGGCTGGTCAGACTTTTCTGACCAGCCGGTTTTTTAAAGTTATTTGAAAATTTCGGCAAAAAACACCTTCATTGCTTCCCACGAGCGCCTGTCCGCTTTCTCGTTATAGGCGGCACCTTTGCTGTTGTCACTGCCGGCTGCTTTGTTGGTAAAGCTATGAACGGCATTTCCGTAGCTGACAAACTGCCAGTCAATCCCCCCTTTCCTCATCTCATCCTGAAAAGCGCCCACCTCTTCGGCTTTTACAAAGGGGTCATCAGCGCCATGCAGCGCCAGCACTTTGGCTTTGATGTTTTTGGCATCCTGGGGTGCAGGAGTTGACAGCCCACCATGGAAACTGACGACACCCCGCATATCCGCAGCATCACGAGCCAACTCCAGTACGGCTGTACCGCCGAAACAGTACCCGATGGCAGCAATGCGTTGCGGATCAACAAATTTCTGCTTTTTCAGCTCCTCCATACCTGCTCTGGCTCTTGCCCGAAGAAGATGGCGATCATTCTTGTAGATGCCGGCTGTTTTGGCCGCCTCGGACGGGGCAGCAGGTCGGATTCCTTTGCCGTAAATATCAGCAGCAAAGGCGACGTAGCCAAGTCTGGCAAGCATTTCAGCCCGCTGTTTCATATGGTCATTTATGCCGTTCCACTCATGCACGATCAAGACGCCGGGACGTTTTGCGGTTTTTGAGTCATCCCAGGCCAGATACCCCTCAAGTGTCGTATCACCCTGTTTGTACTCGATAATTTTTGTTTTTACTGAAGCTTCCGCATTAACGGAAAAGAACAGCACTGCCAGGATTACCAGTAGCTTTTTCATGACAGACCTCCCTGAATATGCAGCTTGTTTGGTAACTTATCCTTGCCGACGTCCAGACTCACAATTGGTGAAATTATAAACTGTTTTGAGTGCATGGGTAAACATTTTTCTGGCTATGCATCAAGCATTTCTCTAACCTTTCTGGCAAGTTCCAATGGTATAACCGGTTTTCTAAGCATCTCATACTTCTCTTCCAGATCACCCTTCTTCCGGAGCATATCTGCTGTATAGCCCAATCCCATATGCCGAAATGACCTGATTTTAAAGCGAGTTCAAGTCGTTGTGACGTTTTGTCAAGAGATTGCTGCTTGGCGTCAATATGTCTGATGAAAAAGAAAATAATCAGATAAATAAGAGCAAGACCGGTGATAGTTATGCCTGCAAGTATGATAAACAAATTGAACGATTCAATTAATACCGGAGCCAATGGAACTCGAATCGATATGAGGGCCCGATAGCGCCCTTCCTTTTCAAAAAACCCGGCTTTATTTCCATAGAGACGGACAAGGTCTTTGGGCGCATTGGCAGGATCACCATGGCACTTGAGGCAATTGGAGCTGCTTTGCTGGGTAGGAACCGCAATATAGAGCCATTTACCGTCAGGACGGTTAATCAGCTGATTATATTCTCTCAGCCCCTCCTTATTTATACGGCGGAGCAAATCAAGCTCTACGGAATCGGCTTGGCTTATCGGGTTTCGGGGATTATCTGAAGCCAATTTAAAGTATATTTCAGGCAAACCGTTTTTTTGTCTTTCCTCGTTATGCAGGGAGGTGATCGTGCGGGCAATGTACGTTGAGGAAAAGAGCGCAGGAGAAAAATATTCGGGATTAAGCATCCCGTTTGTTTGCAGACGGTAAAGTTCCGGGCGCTGAATTTTTGTTATGTATGTTTGTACCGCCCGGTGTGCATATAAAATGTATTTGCACTGTTTTTGGGCCTCATGGACTGCATATTTTTCAGTTTTAACATAAAATAGTGAGCTTAACCCTATTGCCAACCCCAGAAAAACAAATAAAAGCAATACAAAGTATTGTGCGATTTTTCTAAGTCATTTTTACTCCATAAAGAAGTTGGCTATTCGCCTTCCAAGCGACAGAGTTCATCAATCAGTTCACGGGAAAGCCATATACCGGAGTTGCTGAGCTTAGCAAAGGCTTCTCTCAGTGACGGCAACAGTTTGCGTCTTCGAGCCAGCACCAGTATTCCAGCAGAACCAATACATTTACATCCCAGTGTATCTGCACATCGACGGGCTTCTTTGTCATCAAGCATCGTTGAGAACCGCCTCTGGCACTGATATTTCATGAAACAGTGCGGGCAACAAATCTTGAAAACCGCTTTTGAACAAACAAATTAGCGGAGATGCATTTACGACAACCCGATCAATTGACATCGGATAACTCTGCCAAAACTTCTTGAGAGCCGTATTGGAACGGTGAAACCCGGAACCGTCCTAAGGCATCCATAAAATCCACTCGTGATAGTCCTGCTATTTCAGCAGCCTTCTCCTGGGATATTGTCGTCATTTCATACCATTTTACGGCGGCGGCAATACGCATCTCACGGCCAAATTCGTCGGGACTTTTATGTAACGCTGAAAAAGCACCATCCGGTAATTCAAGTCTTAAGGCAACGGACATATTAATCTCCCTTCCTTTTTCCAATAACTACAACCACTTTATTACCAGAATCATATCTGAATTGCCACAGTATATGGAAGCAGGATGTTTATTCTTGAGGCATCTTCCCGGAGGTGCCTTTTTTGTCTTTTTAATCAGGCTCTTCTGTGGCTCAGGCCGTTTAAGGACACCACGAATATCCAGCGGAACCCATACCCTGAACGTAGAAATAATTCTTATTCTTAAAAATAAGAAAGCCCAAAATATCACCTCCAAACTGTGCCATTTACGGACCAGTTTCTGAATGGTAATATTTTAGGCTTAATTTTACTTCTGTTTATCAGCTACTTA
>JAFLLC010000184.1 GCA_019162745.1 Deltaproteobacteria bacterium
CGTTCAAAGTAATGTCGCTGGAGCCTCCGGAGACAAGAAGGATGTTGCCGGTCGCGGCAGCTCCCAATGTTGCTGCCGTACCGGGATTAACTGTTATCGCGCCGTTCGTGGTTTGCAGCAGTATCGCACCGTTCGTAGCCGACAGATCTTCTTGAGTATCCGCCGTCATAGCTGCGGCTGCTCCAGTCGTATCGACCCGATTGACAGTTAGGGAAATAGTATCAACTGTAATCGCAGAGGCTTCGTCGATAAAGATTCCACCATTCAGAGCTTTAGCCGTTATATTTACCACCGAAGTTTCAAGGTGGTCGCCGGAGGCCGCAATTACCGTACCGGCAGTCATGAGCAGGTCGCTGGCCGTTATATCAACCGAGATGTCGCCAGTAAGATCAAGGATGCTTCCTGCAGTGGCGATGATGGCCGCTTTGCCGGAACCGGCGTTAATTTCTCCCAAGGTGATGTTGCCGACTGTTGACTCATAGCGGATATTGCCGCCACTGCTACCGGTCAAAGCGCCGTCCACCATGCTGATGCCGGTGCCGGCCTTTAGGTCGATAGTGCCATTAACCGTAGAGAGGTCAGATATGGTGGCACTTTGAGAGATGGTTGTGCTCGCAATAACCGAAATACTACCCGTGTCTGAATTCACACCGGCCTGAATATCTATGGCCCCGGTTGCACTCAGCAGGATGTTGCCGCTGCCATCTGCGTCAATTGCGCCGCTGACAGTCATGGCGCCGCCGGACACCAGAACTATTGGACCGTAACTGCCTGCTGTGGTGCTGATCCCGGATTGAGACAGTGCATCAGTAATATCGCCACTTCCAGCGGTCCCGGCGACTGCCACGCGGTTGACTGGCACCGCCGTAACCGTGCCGTATGTGATGTCGGTTGAATCTATTATACCGATTCCGCCGACTCCTGAACTGGCGGTCAATGTCTTAACTTCTGTTTCAAGAGCATACGCAACCGGGGTACCAATTGCGTTTTTGGCATCCAGGCGCAGCTTGTTGGCATAAACATCAACCGTAGCTTCACCACTGTTATCCAGAATCGATCCGTTGCCGGATACAATGCTGACAGAGCCCCAAGGTGTACCGCTACTCTGATTGGTCAAAGCAGCTGGAATAGCATCTCTGTCACTGGACTTACGTGCATCCAGCAAACCTACCGTGATGTTATCTGACGTAGCTGTTGCCGTGGTGTAGCGGATGTTGCCGGCATTAGTCTGGGAGACAGCGCCGTCAACCATGGTGATGGCGACATCGGCAAGAAGATCAATGGTTTTGCCGGCAAAAACAGTCGTTATGTCGGCATTTATGCTGTTCTGGAAAATGCTGTCTTTGGAGATCAGACTAATGTTGCCGCCGCTACTGGTAACAGAGGCGTTCAAGGTGATATCGGCTCCGGTTCCTTCGCCTGTTTCGCCGGATGACAGGAGTATGTTGCCGGCGGCAGCAATGCCGGTAGCTGCGGTTGAAGTACCGCCATTAACGGTGATGAAACCGTCGGTGGTAACAAGCACCAGATCGCCGCCACTCGTCAAATCTTCCTGCTCATCGGCCGGATTGGTAGTCATGTCTGAGCCATTAGCCTGAACACGCTGGACGGCGATGCTCAACCTGGTGATCGTGACGCTGTCACTCTCGTCAATGAATGTCGAGCCGGTGGTTGATTTGGCACTCAGGTTGGCAACGGTAGTTTCAAGGTGATTTGCGCTCTGGCCAATTGCCGCTCCGGCGGTCAGGATAAGATCACGGGCGATGATATCGACAGGGCTTGTGTCAACAGCAAGATCAAGGATACTGCCAGCGGTGGCTATGACTGCTGCAACGGCTGTGGTAACACCGGCTGTCCCGGTTTTTACCTCACTAAGGGTAATGTTACCGGTTGTGGCTTCGTAACGAATGTTGCCGTTGTTGGATAATGTCAGAGAGCCGTCAGACATGATTATAGCGTCATCTGCTTTAAGATCGATAGTTTTGTCGGCCGTCAGAGCGCTGATATTGCCGGCAATACCGGTAACTGCTGACTGGATGATACTGTCTTTGGAAATAAGGCTGATATTGCCGCTGCCGCTAATGCCGGATTGCAGGGTAATATTGGCGGTGGTGTCTTCGACTGTTTCCCCGGAAGAAAGCATTATATTTCCGGTACCAAGCGACGTGATTCTGTTAGCAACTACCGTTGCAGTAATTGCAGCGCCTGTGGAAACTGAAGTTACAACTGTTGGTAACGTGCCATTGTCATAGATATTTATCTTGTTTGAATCAAGATAATCGATTTTTGCGGAATAGCTTTTAAGCCCGCCGTTAATTAAATCCTTAATCTTGGATACGATTGTAGCGCTGGTATCACCGGCAACAGCGGTATAGGTGTAAGCAGCATCTGCATTAACAGTTATGGTATAGATAGTGCCAGCTGTAATTGTCACACCGGTAAAGTCGAGTGTTTTAAGCGCCGCAGCGGTAATGCTCCCGTTCGTAGTTGTAAGCACGATACTGCCGGTGCCGCTCTGATTCAGGGCATCTGCCCTCACAGCCCCTGTTATCCGCAAGGCTGGGGTGGTACTCGGAAAATGGAGCGTAGAGCGTTCCGTCAAAACATTAACAAAGATATTGCCAGTAGCAACAAAGGCGCCATCAGGCGCATTTGTTGCGGAAAGAGTGTTTATTTCCGTCCACTGCAGATTTATGCCATCATTGGCATGTACCGTCAGATCAAGAGTTCGCAGCGCCTCATTGAGAGTTCCATCAAAATCGCTCACCGGGTTTACTTGCGAAATTGAGCCTGATTTGGAGTAAAGCGATATAGCCTGCGCTTCAAACTCGTTGCTGAACGTCATGTTCGCAAGGCTATCCAACTTCAGATTCCCGTCTATCTGGAACCGGTAATTAGGGTTATCATAATCTTCAATTGAAATCTGGCCGCCATAAATTTCGGTATCGGTCAGGAATGAATACCGGCCAGACTCGTTGATAGCGCCTATTCTCACGCTGCCGGTTCCGGCGGCAGCGTGCGTATCGCCCCCCTGCTGTCCGATCACGATCTTCTCAAAGGTTGCTGCATTGATCCTGCTGATCAAGGAATTACTGATGTTAAGGACTGCCGTTTCGTTGCTGATAGGAGATGCTATCTCAATCGTTCTGGCGTCATCAGTGGGACGAAGTGTAATGGTGCCTGCACCGGATATCGAGTTAGCACTACCCTCAAAATTAATTGTGTTTGCTTCAATCAGAATGTCCCCGTACCCGGTGCCAAGAATTGAGCCGTTCATAGTTATGCCGGCATCAAACTGAACACTGGCTGCACCATTGATAATAAGATTGCCGCCGCTATTTATCGTGACCCCACGTAGAAAATGAACAACACCGGTTGCATTAATTACAAGATCGCCGTCCACCACCACTGTTCCGCTAAAAGTAACATCATTAGCGTTCGCTATCGTTATCCCTTCAAGCGGATCCGTATTACCGACGGCGCCATTGATATAAATATTGTTACTGCTGGATAATAAGAGTTTGTCTGGCAGTCCGTCATTATTTCCATTTAAGGCATAAATCGAAGTTCCAAGAGATATGTCCCCTGCAGTTGCCGTGAGGCTTACGGTATTTGCCGGAGATAAAGAGCCACTGATGCCGTTTATAATTACTGCATCATTTACGTCTATAATGGAGGCATCCGTCTCCGCCGCTATGTGCGTAGTATGTCCGGAACCAAAGATGTAAAGCGCAGAATCGCCATAGAGATGAAGCTCCTGATTAATATAGATCTCTCCACCCTGCATCGGGTTCTTAAGAACAAGTGTGTCATACAGGGTGATCGGGGTGTCAGCGCCCGTCGTATCTCCCAAATAAATTACAGAGCCGCTGGTATCACCACCAATGACTATCTGGCTGAATCCGTCACGTATATTTGCCATTTCATCTTTGCTAAGGTAGAGAGTGTCAGTATTTGAGATTCCATCTGTCGCATCTAAACCCAGGAATATAGGTCGTGACGTGTCAGTCGGTGCAATCGTCAGAGTGGCTCCCGCGCTGCGGAGGTCGTTGTTTATATTCAGATCATTTGAAAGGATGGTAATATTTTCGCCTGCCGCATCTATTGAATTAGATATTGTCTGGGTGGTTCCCAGAGTCAACACATCAGTGGATCCGCCTTTTGATCCTGCGGCGTCAACAGATACGTCGCTGCTTACGCTGACATCGCCTGCGGAAATAATTTTTACCGTCTCGCGGTCTGAACTCGATACCGCCAGCTCCACGGCATCAATAACCAGGGCAAGAGGGCTGTAGCGGAACCCGGTGAGAGAATCGCCGATTTTACCCTTGGCCCTGACAATGATCGAGCCACCGGTCTGAATGAACGGTCCTTCGGCGGTGCGCAGCGTCATCCCGGCAATGAGATGATGAGTAGATCTTTCCAGCGCCGTGGTAGCATCAAGATATATCCTGCCCGTTGCTACATCGGTCTTGAATCTGCCGTTGGTCATAACCCATTCAAGTTCGGGGTTGAAATTAGTGCCAGTGTATGATCCATCTGTCTGCAGCCAGCCGGTCGAAGCCTGGTCATTCAGCACCGAACCCTGCGGTGCCTGCAGAGTTATGTTGCCGGGACCCGTTACCTCTATCCCCTGTTTCAGAGTTATATCACCACTGTCTGTGGTTATGGTGACGCTGCCTCCAGCCGTTCTGATGTAGGCATTGAGGTCGAACCTGCTGCCACTCTGTCCGCCCGCATAGAGTGTTACCGCTCCGCTCCCGGTTGAAGATATCCCGTCCGTTTTAACCACCAGAGGCCCATTTACGGTACGGATGGAGATCTCACCTGTTCCGTTCTGGACAATCTTTTCAATATCAAGCGCATTGACATCTTCAATCGCCACTGCCCCGTTAGAAGCGGCATTGCTGTTGGTTATCTGTAGAGAAGCAACCTCGGTCTCAATTGCGCCATAGATATGGCTACCGGAATATGAACCGACTCCATTTGCGGCATTTATCACCAGACGTGCGCCTGGAGCAGTTATGTCGTTATATCCCTCACCGCCGTCATAAACCGCGCCGCCACTGCTTGTTATAACCAGATTACTATTACTGGTGGTGCGCAGTTTGCCAACCGTAATATCTCCACTTGCATCAACCTTTATGACACCACTGCCAGAGTTAATGATCGTTTCACCGGTCATTTCCAGAACGCCCGCAGTCGCCTTCAGGGTAATATTACCGCTCGTGGTTGTAAGATCCGCCTGCGTTGAGAAAACCATTTTACCGGCAGCAGTGATGATGATGTCGTCGCTGACAGTAGTTATGAACTGATTAAGGTTGATGTCCCCCACATTAGTGGTGAGAGTGACTCCGCTGCCTGACGCGGTAGTAATCGCGCCGTTGATAGTCATTGTGCCATTGGATATAATTTTTATCTCTGCGTTGGAGATGCTTTCAATGCTGTTGATTACGACGTCATCGGTTGCAGTCATATTAACAGTTATGTCAATCTTGCCGCCTGCGGTAATGTCCAGCGTGTCGGCTTCAATGTTTCCGGTAACCGTTGTTGCCGCATTCAGGGTCACAGCGCCGGCCAGGGCGGTATTTTCTGTGAATAAAATTTTGCCGGTTTTAGAGGTAATCGAAACGGTGCCGACTGTACCGGTAAATTTACCAATGGTTATATCGCCGTCCGCCACAATGGTCAGATCACCGCCGCTCATTTTGAGCTCGCCCAGATTGAGCGTACCCGACTGACTCACGGTAAAGTCGCCGCCCCCGGTCATGTTGACCACAAGACTATCAACCGCAGTTGTTATTCTGACATCATTTTTGGCGGTCAGATTGAGCGAAGCCGCCGTAATCATGTCGCCAAGCGTAAGCCCCTCACCGGCGGTTAAAGTAACATCTCCACACTTCACAATTGGGATTGCGGTGTAGTCACCGATGGGGGTAACAACCACCAGATCCTTGGTCGCAGAGAGGGTGATGGTGTCTCCGGCAAATGTCGGCAGGTTCACCACAGTCAGCGTGCCGTCGGCGCTCGCATTCAGGACACCTGCCACTCGATCCGGAAGTATCAGAACTTTATCATCAAGGAAGTTAAGCGCACTTGCAGCGCTTCTATTGACGCTCATGACACTGTAGAAGAACGGTGTATTGGCATTAACCGCCGTCAAAGTAAAGCCGCCATTCGCGGTGTCCAGCGCTGAAACAGTAACAACGCCGACTAGATTAATCTGGGTTTGCAGCGAAGTAAGCACATCAGACCATGTGCTCCCGGTCGCCGTTTTGGTAGTACCGTTAATATTCACCTTGTAATCGAAACCGGAATTTACCGTACCACCGAAGGAGACGGTGTTGCTCTGTTTGACAGAAGAACCGATAGTCTGCGTTGTAGACGCAGCTGCTCCGCCCGAAACCGTAGTGGTTATCGCCTGTGTTACAGTAACGGCATCTATCGTAAATGGGGTATTATCCGAATCTGCTGTCAATGTAAGCTTGAAGTTTGCTTCATCAATCTCGGCGTGGGTCGCACCCGCATTAATCAGACCTTGCAGTGTGGTAAGTACCGACAGCTTAGTGGCAAGCACCGCCGTGCCATCAACCGTTGCCGAACAAGAAATATTATTGACCTTTACTGTATATGTGTACCCAACGGCTACCGGCACCGAGGCATCAAAGGCAACCTCACTCATCTGTGGCAACGAGACCCCAGGAGCTGTTGTCGGTGTGGATCCTGATTTGGTGATAGACCCCAATGGCGTCACGGATACGTTGTCAATGCTGAAAGGTGTATTGGTGGCCTTTGAGGTGAGTGTCAGCGTCTTATTGACCGCGTCTGCGACAACTGTGACCTTGCCGACGGTATGGCTGGCGGTAAAACCGGTGGCAGCCGCCTTGGCAGTCAGAGTCAGCTTGAAATGTGCAGTATCGGCAACAGCCGTAACCACGGCCGAACCATCAGCGGTTATCAAACTGGCTAATTTGTTAATAACGGATGGCCAATCTGCCGTAACACCAGACTGACCAACAGTGGCAACGTAAGTGGATGAATTAACGGTCACTGAGTAGCTGTAATTTGTAGCAATCAAACTGTTATCAAAAGTCAGCTCCGTAACCAGCGTGGTAGGCGCGGCGGGAAGAGTAAACTGTTCGCTTGTTCCGGCCGGGATGTTCTCAAGAGCTGCTTTCAGTTCATTCAAAACCACAGGCCAGGTTTTGGCCACATCAGGCGCTGCGGCGTCATAACTGCTGACGCTTACAGGCACACCGTCAATTACTATGCCAAAGGTAGCTCCAACCGGCATTACAAAATCAGCATAATCAATTGCGGACTGCTGGGCAACTCCGCTTGCCGCCTTGACGGTTGGGATGGAACCGTTGCCGGTTAAGGCGGTCGCTGAACTTATCCCAACCTGACCGACTGTGAACGACGTGTTGGCAACATTAGCCTCTAACGACAGATTGGTGGTTCCTGCGGTATGCGAGCAGGTCACAGCCTCACCCGCTTCTATCCTGGCGTCCAGCTCACTCAGTAACGAATCCCAGGTTTGAGCAACCGTTGTGCTTCTAACACTGGCCGTGCCTCCAATGGCATTCTTGAGACCGGTGGCGATATCGGCAAGGTTCGCAGTTACAGCGGTGAATTGCTTCGCCGCCCCATTGATGTAGATTGTATAAATTCCGCCGTTGACCGCAGCCAGGCCTGACAGATTGATCGTGCGCCCCGCCTCCGTCGTGTTGCCCACCACAACCTGATCCAGCCCGCTGATCGGAGCCTGATATTGACCCGTAACAGAGATAGTCTTGAGGCCCGCGCCGACGGTGATTATAACAGTGTCACCGACAGCAGAAGCAGTATAGCCCGAGACGGCTCCCTTGATATTTATGGCGTTTGCCAGTCCGGTAGCAATGTTCGCAATAGTAGTATCACCTGGCAGAGCGGTGTAGTCGCAGACCATGCTGCCAATGGTAGCTTTATAAACGCCACCGTTCTTCACCTCTACTCCGGTGAGATCTATGGTTTTGCTAAAGTCAGCGGGGTTAATTCCGGCACTACTGGTAACTGCTAATCCATCAGTATGAGTCACCACTATGTCCAGTTGGCCCGCACCAGCGGTTATGTTTATCTGTTGTCCAGTAGACGAAGCAGCATATAAGGCATCAGCGTTAATCTTGCCGGCAAGTTCCGTGGCAATGATTGCCATGGTATCTCCGGCCACAGCAAGATGTGTAAATGGCGTTGTTGCTCCTACCTTTACCGAATAAGTCGCACCCTGAACAACCGTTATTGGGGAAAGATCAACCGTTCGCAGATCGTCTACGTTAGGTCCCTTGTTATTAATTCCGGGAATGCCGGTAACCACGCTACTGGTTGTGAAGGTAATGTCCAGAAGTCCGGCGCCGTCGGTTATGTTGATCTGTTGGCCGCTTTTAGAAGCTACATATAGACTGTCTGAGTTAATCTTGTTAGCAAGGTCAGTTACAATAGCATCCATGCTCTCCCCAGGCGCAACTGTATGGGTAAACGCTGGAGATGTCCCTATTGTTACAGTGTAGGTCGCACCTTGGACAACAGTCACCAGGACAAGATCTACAGTACGAAGATCAGTAGACGCAGTACCAACAACACTAATTCCAGCACTGCCGGTAACTGCAGCTCCGTTAGTTTTTGTCACCGTTATGTCCAGTTGCCCAGCACCGGCTGTTATGTTGATCTGTTGTCCAGTAGACGAAGCAGCATATAAGGCATCAGCGTTAATCTTGCCGGCAAGTTCCGTGGCAATGATTGCCATGGTATCTCCGGCCACAGCAAGATGTGTAAATGGCGTTGTTGCTCCTACCTTTACCGAATAAGTCGCACCCTGAACAACCGTTATTGGGGAAAGATCAACCGTTCGCAGATCGTCTACGTTAGGTCCCTTGTTATTAATTCCGGGAATGCCGGTAACCACGCTACTGGTTGTGAAGGTAATGTCCAGAAGTCCGGCGCCGTCGGTTATGTTGATCTGTTGGCCGCTTTTAGAAGCTACATATAGACTGTCTGAGTTAATCTTGTTAGCAAGGTCAGTTACAATAGCATCCATGCTCTCCCCAGGCGCAACTGTATGGGTAAATGCTGGAGATGTCCCTATTGTTATAGTGTATGTCGCACCTTCTACAACAGACATTGAGGAAAAATTCACTGTCCGGTCAAACGCCGGATCGGCTATGTTGACAGGATTTGGATTCACGCCCGCAATGCCGGGTATCGTCAGCCATTGCTGGGCATTGACGGTAATTGGTGTATTCGCCGCAAGGCCGGTGACAGAGATCAGCTCATTGTCCCCTACCCTTACTGCATAATTGTGGCCATTGACAACAGCACTGACCACTGAATCAGCAGCCAACACTGCGCTATTGAAGGTTATATCCGACACCTGCTTTATCGAAGAACCTGGCTGCTGGGTAACCATGCCGGGCAAGGCAACTGCATTGGCTACATCTCCGGAAGTAAATTGCACTATTTTTACATCGCCAACCGTAAAACTGGTATTGACCGTAGCGCTCTCCAGGATCAACTTCCGTTGGGCGGCAACTACACTTACGTTTACTTTATTTGGTGCAACACCTGCAGCTTCTATCTTGGTCTTTAAAGCCCCAAGGACTGATCCCCAGTTGTTATCGACGCCGTCAACACCTGCCTCAACCACATGTGCGATCCCATTTACCGTCACGGTATATTTATATGTAGGGCTGCTGGCCAGATCGGCATCCATTATATTGGCAAAGACAACCTCGCTGATCTGGTCTGCATCGGTTCCGGCCGGCGTAGTGGCAGTAACAGTGGCAGAGACAATGCCGCCGCCGGCAGCAGCGCCTCCACTCATATCATTCTGGGTAACACCGACGGTGACACCGACTGTCCCCGCCTTGGTGAATGCCACATCCAGCCGATTGATACCGGTATCAAGCGGACTTTTAATCACTTCATAGGATGGTATACCGGTTGAATCACGCAGGGTGATTTCGTATGCAAAGATATCCACACTATTTAACGCGCTATCACCGGCAAGCTCACTAAGTAGACCGGCGGCGTCGGCAGTAACGGTTGCATATTGCTTATGCGCCCCGACCGCGACAGCCGCTTCTACCATACCGATCTCTATATTCTTTCCGGCATTGAGAGTGATGTTGGTGGTGGCGCCATCCAGAATCGTTTCAACATGGCGGGCAATCATAGTGCCGCCCGTGCTGATAGAGACCCCGCCATTGTTTGCCCTGATGGTATTCACGATCAGGTCATCGGCCTCATTTACTGTAACATCCCCCGTACCGGTTGAAACCGCATCAATGGTTCCAACCAGGGTATTCAGCAAAATCCCTTTTGTGGCAAGTGCATCCAGGTCCGCAGCGATAAAGACCGAGCTGCTGTTGCTGGCAATTTCACCTGCCTGCAACACCATATTAGCTGTGGCTGCCACAATGCCGCCGGTAACGGTAAGCGTATGGTTAATGACGTCATACTTGTAGTCGGTTTCTATTGCAGGCGTTGCCAGGTTGTCGCCGTTTTCATTAGCAGCCGTTGCCGGATTGTCCAATGATTTATCCACAAGCTGGATGGTAATATCCCGCGCCCTTTCAAATCCAACCACACCACCGATATAACCGGATACTGTGAAGTCGGACTGGAGATTGATATTGATGTCCCGGCTCGCGCGGATTTCAAAATTATTGGAGTCTATTCCCAATGCCTGGATATTGATAAAGCCGGTGTCAGTTGTTGTTACTTTCTTGTACACACCGTCTTCGACCCGGTATATTTCTGAAAAGCCGGCCAATTCACCTCTGGCGATAATAACAACCTTATCGATATTTCCGTCACCGGCGGCGATATCGCCAGTAACAGTGACATTACGGGCAGAGTTCAGCTCCAGATAATCAGATGCTGTCAAAGTTCCGGTAATGGAGATAACGTCGCCTGTCTCGATGATGATGCTCTTTGATGAGAGGTTTGCAGGGATCAGCTTGCTGGTCGCACCGGCAGCGCCAAACTGGAAGTAGTCTCCAGTCCTGTATTCAATCAGGTCGGGCGCATCACCGAAGAATTTGTACAGGTCAATAACATGAGCAGCTTTAAAGGATATCCCGTTTGAATAATCGAGGCTGTTTACGCTAACGCCACCGGTGGGCGTAACGACCTGCACGTTATCCAGATCGCTGATCAGTTTGACGGTGCCGCCGCGCACAACGGAATCCGCCCCCACCATAAGGTTATTCTGCGCTTCTATAGTCACCGTGGTTGTGATGTTTTTTGCGGTAGTGACCGTACCAACGTTCAGACTCTGGTTTAACTCTTTATAGCCGTCAATATCCCGCAGCCAGATATCGCCACCGGTCGTGTTAATCGCTTGCGCGAGTGTGTTGACCGACATCTCAATACCAAGAATGCCGGACTTGGCGGAAAGCGTGAGCGTATCGGCCACCAGATCAACAGCTGCATCAACGGAGGTTTCTTCGATTACGCCACCTTTTGATGTCAGGGAGATATCGCCAAGTGAACTGGTCAAACGCATCGGAGTCTGAACGGCATAGTATTCTTCCAGAAGCCGCCGGTTCAGAAGGGCAAGATCATCCGCCTTCGTAGCCGGGTTATGAGCCGGATCATCATAATTGGCTTTCAGCAGGGAGAGAGTTGCTGAAGGCGCCTGACCACCGTATTTTGTCGTGACTTGTGAATAAAGGCTCGTAACAGACAAAACAGAATTCAGCCAGACAACGGTGTTTGCTGAAGCAGGCAGACCGGTATAGTCCTCTGCCAGAAGCTTTGTGCAGAGGGTGATTATCCCTGACTCATTCATGAAATTTGAAGCGGTAAAGGATGCGGTTCCGAAAACGAACGGCATCACCAGGTCATAATCTGCCTGGGTCGCATAATATACGCCCGCAAGGATGTGACGCACACCGATATTGCCGAATGAGGTAACCTCGATGTCGTTTGTATTCGAGTTGCTGGAGAGAACAACATCGACCAGTTCAACCGTACCACCGGATATCAGAACACCGCCAGCATCCTTTGTGCCTGCGGTCAGAATGAAACTGCCGTTCATCACATTGACGTTCTCGACTGTCAGGTTCTTGGCGGTTGTCTGCGTAACCTCCACATTTCCACTCGCGCTGGTTTCTATAACAAGTGATGATACATTCGTTCTGAGGGTAAGCCCGCCAGTAACCTTTACCGTCAGGACATCGGCGGTCAAAACCCCGGCAGCTTGTGAGATAATGCCTTGCGCTGTAAGCGTGATATCACCGAGTCCTGCAGTTGCAACGTTGACTAAGGTAATGCCAACGGCCGGAGAAACGGTTGTTGGCTTGATCGCTGAAAGCGAAATGTCGTTACGGTCAGTTACCCCGAACGTATTAACTTTGGTGGCGGTGATGTCGCCCAGAGCCTTGACGTTTATCGAACCGTCAGCTGTCGAAAGATCAAGCAGATTTACCGCTTTGCTGCTGGCAATATCAATATTGCCAACATCACTGACCGCTATATCCAGATTATCAACGGCGGTAACGGCAGTGAAGCCTTCCGCAGAGTCAGCCGTCAGGGTCGTGGCAGTAATGAAACCATTGGCATGATAGATTTTTCCGGCGGCGGACATAGAGACTGCATGTCCCGTGGCGGTAATAAGCGCATTGTTGGTGAGAGAGATATCACCGCCAACTGTGCCGGCAGAGATACTGATGTTGCCGGTTGTCACTTTCAGGTCAAGATAACTGCCTGATGTAATGGCGCCGTCTTTAACCGTCCCCTGAACCGCATCGCCAGCGCTTACCGTTACATTAGTGACGGCAGCAATGGAGCCGCCCAAGACAATATTACGGGCTGCGGCAATATTGACCGTATCCTTGGCTTCAACAAAACCTGCCAGTGTCATCCCCTGTTTTGAAGTAAGAATTATGTCGCTGGCAGCGGTCGTGGTTTTGACCTGCGAACTTTCGCTCAAATTCATATTGCCGCCGGCGTTAAGGGTGACACTGTTTTTCGCCTCAACGTACGAAAGCATGGTGGTGCTGGTACTGACACCAGCCACTTCTGTAAAACGGACAGAGCCCTTCACCGTCAGGGTATCCAGAGCATTGGCCGACAACGCGTCGTTGGAGATTATCCTGCCACTTATGGTGACATTTTTACCCGCATTAATGGTAACCGTACCGGCGTTGATGGAATCTTTTCCGTACGCCCCCAGACTGGATGTGCTGTCTTCGCCGGTTTCCGTCCAGGTCTGCATTTCGGTTTTAATAATCGCAACCGTCTTCCAGTCAATGACATCCCTCGGTGTCAGTGTCACAAAGGTTTGTTCCGTTGTCGCGTAGACCGCACGGTAGTCGTAAATATCGCTTGACTGGGTCACCATCTGGTAGCCAAGCTTTATCCTGGTGTCATAGATATCGTGCCAGTCTGAGGTCCAGGCGTACGTGTAGTCATGCTGGGTTTCATCAATGGTGGTCTTATAGTTATCCTGCCAGTTCCAGTAGATCATATGGTAATCGTCACCGGTCCAGTCAGTTTCATTCGAGCCACTGATATTCATCTTGTGATCAGCGGTTATATCCCCTGTAGGAGCGGTTGAGCCGCTACCGAAATGTCTGTGCCAGCTGACGGTATCATCCCATGAGCTACTGTAGATCTGCCCTCCACCGGTTTTGAGATCACCCTCGTCCGGATCATCATTCCAGCCGTCATTGTCAAAACTGTCAGAACCATCACCATACGTATCGCCCCAATAATTGAATGACCCGACGGCTGACGCCGTTTTGGTAGCCTCGGAAAGCAGGCGAAGACTTGCGGTATTGTTGCTAAGATCCGATTTTAAAACGCCATCAACTTTGACATTATCGGTGTATCTGGTTTTAGCGCCCTGCGGATCATCCACTTCGACCAATCCGGATGTTGTCCATTGCCAGTTGGGGTCACGGTTACGATCAGTGGTTCTGTCCGTATCCTGGCCAATGGCCAAAAGATCATTCGAAACTTCGTAAACCCTATAGCCGGTGCCATCCACGTCATCTATAGAACGGGGACCTATCCCCTGAACTGCATTGGAATATGCGGCGGTGCTGTTAAAATTATCCTTATTGTAGGTTACTTCCCACCCGGCGGGCTTGCCGTCTACATCAACTTTATTGCTGCCGCTGGCCCACTTTCCTTCCAGAGTAGCGTCGACAGTTACTGTGCCGCCGCTATAAAGATTTCTGGCGGTCAGATCGGTTTCATTTGTCAGGGTTGTAGACGTATTGTCGTAGCGTGACAGGTACTGGGTGTAGTCGATATTGGCACTGTCCTTATATCTACCGATGTATTCGCCAGTGGCGGAGTTGTATGTTGTTACGTAACCGAGATTCATTGCCACGGCGTTCCGCTGTACCTCGCTAAGGGTCGCCCATGTCGCATTCGAAGCAGGTGTTACGGCTCCATAAGTTGCCCAGAACGTGTCGGTATTGTTATAATCCGTCACAACGGTGAATTCTGTCCTGTCCGGGCTTCCTGACTTTACATATTTAACCCCTGCCGCTGTGGCAAGACTCCAGTTGCCGTTGTTCCCATCTGTATTCTTATCGTCGCCGGTGAGATACCGCGCCTCTCCCTGGCTGATCACATTCAGAACATCCTGATTAGCCCCTTGCGGCATTTTGATATATTTATATTTCCAACCGGCAACATCAATGCGGTAAACAGCCTCAGGGTTACTCTTCCAGAGCGGGTCAACATGAGTCGTGGTAGCAACCCCGTCAAGGGTCTTTTCCAGCGAAACCTGCTTGTCATAATAAGTCCCGCCAACTGTTGTTCCGTAAGCAAACTGGAACAGCGGCATATAACCGGTGTTGTTCAGTACCGCCTGTTTTTCGGCATCATTGAGCGCCTGAAACTCCCTGTAAGTAGCGTCCTTGTACCCTTCATAAGCTGCGCTTTTGTATCTGGTGGTCGTGGCATTAACCGCAGTGCGACTCGGCAGAGCTTCGTTACCAGCCTTGCTCCAGTCTATCTTATCGTTAAAGTAATCAATCCCCTCTATCAACACCTCGCGGAACTTGGCGCCATCAGAGGCATTTGGATTAAAATAGCCGATCTGCTCAAGTGTTACATCCATCCGGTAATTAGTATGACCAACAACAACATTCGCTGTCCCGACCTGTTCAGTGCTGGTAGTTGTCGTTACTGTTATGTCATTTTCCGTGTGCGTGCCCGCATACTCCTGGGTATAGCCGGTAATAATCTGCACTTCCCGTGTCCCTGAATTGATCACCGGGATAACAACCGGGGCTATGCCTGTTCCGGATGTATCAGCATTGATGTTGATGTCGGCGCCCGCTTTCAGATTAACGTGACCTTTAGCGGTGAGGGCGCCCATCTGGCTGATCGTGATTGAACCGGAGCCAAGCTTCGTCCAGTCAAGGTCTGGGTCGGTCAGTGTGGTAATCTCCCAGTTACGTGAAACACCTGAGTTGATATCGATGTCTCCTTCGGATACAACCGCGCCGGTCAAGGTCGTAGAAGCAACCGAATTGAGCAGAATACGACCTGCATCAAGGGTAACGTTTTCAACGACACCGTCAATACGGATATTGGATGCCAGAATATGCAGAAGAGAGTTGGCTCTCAAAATAGCTGCATACGGAGGGGGCGGGTTTGAACCGGGCGCAAGGTAAACCGTCCCGGAGGCGTTCAGGAACATGGTGGAAGCTGCGTCGCGCACAAGAATCCTGCCATTTTCAAATATGCTGATATCTTTGGCTGCCATGGTAACATTGCCGCCGATATCGACCATGCCGGGAATAGAAATGGATCTACTGGTTGAAGTGGCGTCAAGTGATGCGACATTCGCGACATAATTTCCGGGCGTCCCGGTCAGCTGGCCGATAACCCCTTGAAGGTATATCGAATCTATAGCGGTGAGATGAATCTTCCCGCCTGCCTCGGTATCGAGCGTGCCGCCGGATTTTCGTGTTGTACCATCAACGTCGAAGAGCACCGGCGTAACCATAATGCCAGTTGTAGTCGTATCTGTGCCGCCACTAATAGTCAGCTCATCGGTTGCTTTTATGAAATTGTCTACAAAAACCAGCGAGTTTGAGGTGATTGAGATATCCGAACCAGCGCCCTTCGATTCGACGATACCAAACAGCAGAATGTCACCATCGGCTACCAGTTTCAGGTTCCCGACCGCACCGGTTGCGTCCACTGTTATACTGCTATTCCCGGAAAGAGTTATTCCTGTGCCTGCTGCGTTCTTGGTGGCAGAAATCGTAACAGTCCCGCTTGAAGCAACGTTTCCGCCCACCGGAGCTTCGGCATAGCCATGTGCAGGATCGAGGCCGATACCGCCGATGGTGACGATGCTGCTGCTTGTGATTGAAACGGTGCCATTAGCGCCGCTCCAGAGATACCCTTTAGTTGCATCATACCTGGCGCCCGCACGCAACTCTCCCATAACGGTAACTTTGCCGGAAAGTATATTGATGCTGCTGTTCGCCGCTTCGCTGAAAACAAGCGCATCGGCAGCTACAATCGTTTGACCGCCAACGTTAAACTCAACCAAGCGATCAGCAGAAATGGTAACCGCCATCGGGTTTGTTGCGGATGCTTCAAGCGCTGTATCCCCGAGCAGCAGATCACCCGATGTGTTGACAGTAATCCGCTGTCCTGCCCCGGCAAGAAGCTGGGTATTATGAATACTGACATCATCACCGGCAGAGACAAGCAGTGACCCCGCCAGACTGAAATCGCCATGGATGACAGCTGTGCCGGTTGTGCTCACTATCACTTCGTAGTCGTAAGCCGCTGCAGTTGCGCGGGTACTTTCCACGACACCTTCAATATTTACATTCCTTCCGGCCAGAAGCAGCTCTCCACCTGTTTGCAGGTGTCCTGCTCCTCCTATCGGATTACCATCTACATCGGTAATAAGAGGGTATTCCTTACCAACTATCCAGAGGGTTCCTTCAGTAGATATTATCTGGAGGCGACTCAGGTTGTTGCTCTCAAGACCGATGGCACTGTTGATATCAACATTGTTCAGGCCGGTGATGCTGATAACACCATCAGGGTCAATGGTGTTAAAGTGGCTGGTGCCGTGGGTATAGATGCTTCTCTCACCAGCTTTGACCGTTGTTCCTGCAGTTATGATGATATCATCCTGAGCGAGAAGATCGCCCCGCAGTTCAAGGGTATTCTTTGCGGTTATAACGATATCGGCTCCGACACCACGGGCGATCAGATCACCCAATACAACGGCATTGTCACCTGGATTGAGGGCAATGCCACCTTCAAGCGTTTCAAGTGTGCCGGTAACACCAAGATTAAAGTCCTGGCTGCCGTCTTTTTTTATACCGCTGTACAGATTTATCGCCTTGGCGCCGCGTACCCACCCCTCAATGGAGATATTGCCGTTGTACGCGCCGTTCTTCCCTATGTTCACAACGGAACCGGCTGCGCCTGCATCCACAGCCATCATGCGCGCCGATGAAGCATCCGCAATGGCAAGCTGGTTGAAGCCCAACAGAGAAGCATTTACTGTTCCTGTTTTTAGAAGTCTGAAATTGTACCAACTGGTGAGCATAAGGCGACCGTCAGTAAGACGAGCCTTCAGATAGGATTCGCCTGTGTCCGGATCCATGCCGAGTTTTGCGTCTATGGCTGCCTGTAAATCATCCCGAAGTCCGGCCAAACCGGTATTGTTGGTTGTAGAGGCCGCTGTCACAACGATATCGTACGAATCAAAACCGTTGCCATCATCAAACTCAAGCTTCAGTGTCACATCACTGGTGATATGACCATCAGCAAACTGGGCAAAGCCATCGGCGATCAGCTCTTGCGTCCAGGTTGGAGCAAGAATGGAGAGATTGCCTGCCGCACTCATATTGATCGTACTGTTCTCCTGCCAGGTAGCCAGATGCGTGGTGCCTCCAAGCAGAATACCCTGCCCGGAGAAGGTTTCCCCCGGATTTATCGGATCGACACCACCTCGCAGATCAATGAGCTTCCCGGCATAAAGGTCACGTCCAAGGCGGATCTGCTGCCCCGACAAGATCGTGATGGTCGAGTCACCGCCGTAAGTTTCAACAGTGCTTCCGAGGTATTTGCCAAGGCTGTCGCGGTGATTGATAACATCACCACCGGCCACGAGTACCCCGTATATTTCAGCATCTTCAACCGAAGAAAGATAAATACTGCCGTTGGCGTTATGAACCGCCACTTTTGCAGAACCGGGCATCCTGATGCCACGATCATCGGTAGATAGCCCTACCCCGCCAACCAGACGGATCTCTTCGCTGGCTCTGATAACACCACCGATTTCAACCATATCGCCATCGATAGTACGGCTCATGCCGCCCAACCAGAGCTGACCATCTGTTGTTATGTCCACCCTGGAATTTTCAGGAGACCAGGAGAAAGTCTCCGTCTGCAGATTTTGATCAGCGTCGAATGTCTGCGTAACAGAGCCGCCGGAAAGAATCATCCCCATGGCGCTGATATCGCCAACCGTATCAATCATGATCAGGCCGCCGCTATTATCACTGGTAAGACCTGCCGTCGTAAGACCTGACGCAGCCGTAAGGAGGAGGGCTATGCCGTCGTCACCCGCTCCGGTTACAGCGGTTGTCGTTATCCTGACTTCTTTGGCCGCAGCAACCGCTGTATCAATCGTCACCTGCTGCCCGGCTGAAATTACTACCTTTGAATCCGGTCCGGCCCAGGTTACGCCGTTGGCTCCGATACTGCCACCCGCCACAACCCTGCCATGTATATCGACATCCTTGCCACCCATGACCGTAATTACGGTTCCAGCCTCCTGCGTGTTCAGCGTGGCGGTGGCGTGAACATAGACGCTGGTCTCCTTTGCACCTGCCGTTATTTCACCACCAAGGGAGACGCCACCCAGAAGGGTGAGATCTCCGGTGACATTGGCTACACCTTCAAAGTAACTCCAGCTATCCGACTGAATGGTCAGATCAGAATTAACACCGAGCAGATTGATGTTGCCACGGATGATGGTGTCATCTGCACTGGCGATCACCATGCTATTGTTGTCTTTTAGAGAGGTGATGGTTCCATTCAGCAGGAAGCCAAAACCGCGTTGCCCAAGAAGTTCATACGATTTCTGAATCTGGATTTCATCAACCGTGCCGTCGTTGTTCGCATCCATCGCATAGACAACATATTTATTGGTTCCATCAGTCACAACCCAGCGGTTTGTGTTTTCAGCCTTGGCTGTGCCCCAGCTCATTGCTGCATTAGTGTAGTCAATTCCTTCAGTGAAACCGGTTACCAGAACTTTGTCAGGCGCAGCGGCAGCTTTGTAATAGACGGTCTCAGTGTACTTCTCATATCCAAGAGAGTTGATGATCGCGTTCTGCTGCGCAGCGGTCATCTCGCCAAATAGAGCGCCGCTCTTTGGAACGTCAACATCACTCCATATAACATCATCGTTCTGATAGTCAGTCCCCTCTATCAGTGTTGTTACATACTTGTTGGCAGTAGCATTGTAATAAACGGGGCCGGTGTAGAGGCGGTTATGGGTAGCTGCCAGGACTATTTCCTGCTGAAGCGGCGACAATTTTTCAAATGGGGTATCAGCTGCAGGCTGGTAATTTTTAGTCACCGTTACCTGCGTATTAGATACGACATCGAGGGTTGTAGTCGTCTTATCCCAGTCAACAAGATCAACATCGTAGTCAACCGTAGGCGAGAAGGTCTTGTCTACCGTATTGTAGTAAAGAATCCCTTCAAATTTGGAGTAGCCGGTTTTAGCAAGAACGATATTTTTCTGCGCGATGGTCAGATCTTCGAAGGTGGCTGTATCGGCAGGCGCGGCAACGCCACCCCAATCGATGTCCTCCAGCTGATAATCCGGTGACGTACCCTGAGCTGCAACTTCTGTGATTACGTTTTTACCATTTGCGGCATTGGGGTTTATATAAGCATCAGTATAGATATCAAACCCAAGCGCATGGGCAAGAATCGTCATATCACCGGTATGTGCCGGATCGCCCCAATAGATGTCACTGCTCTTGTAATCCGCCCATTGACCTTGTGTAAATGTGGTAACCGATTTTTTACCGAGCATGGCATTGTAATTAAAATAGGTTCCAGTGTTTACCGGCATCATCGGCGTATATTTCGGTAAAAATTCGCCGAGGGCCGCCCGGTTAAAATTCTGCAGGTCACTCTCGCTGTCTGATGCATCGTATCGTGCCTTAAGAGCCGTCAGGTTTGCTGAATCAGTATGCCCCGGCATATTTGTAGTCAACAGGGTGTAAAGATTTGTTTGTGTCAGCAATGCGTTGACTTCTTTAACCAATGTTCCAAACTCTGCGTCCGTCAACGCAACATAAAGCGGATCGTTCTCTTTTATAGCCGTGCTTGTGTTGACACTGAAGGTTGCTCCAACGGCATCAACAAGAGCATTGCAGAAGTTTTTAAGAGACGTATCTGCAAAATCAGCCACGACAAATTCAGGTGACGGAGCATCCTTGGTATATCCAAGGCTGGCGGCAACAACCGCTTTCTGCGCATCAGTCAAACTGTCAAATCCGGTTCCGGCAGCAGGGGCGCCGGCGCTACCCCAATTAATCATATTATTGTCATAATCAACCGGCGTGCCTTCAAAAAAGGACGTCCTGACGCTGTTTGTATTCTGATTATAGTATACCGTTCCGGCGTAGTAGGTGTAACCGGCCAAGCTCCCGGTATATCCGCCTTCGGCAAAACCGGTTACCAAATCGCTGGTAGTTGGGTTGTAGTAATAAGCGGAAACCCCGTCCTCACTTATCGTCTTGACCTGATAGCCAAGTGACTGCACTACGACCAGTTTTTGTGCGGCGGTAAGCGAAGAAAACGGTGTGTAATTTAATACTGAACTTGCAGACGAGCCACTCCCCAGGGTGTATTTGCTTGCTGTCAGCGCGGTGATAATTGCCTGATTTACAATGCCGCTGTTGAGATTGGCAATAACCGTAGATATCGAGTTGGCATCGGTAATTTTCGTAATAGTCTGGCCGTTGATCGTATCGAAATAATCTGCATAACCACCCGATGAGCCACCACCAACCAACTCCATTGCACCTGATGAAGTGATTGCACCGGACAATCTCATCTCACCGGCTGAAGTTATCCAGATTCCGGCGTTCTCACCGGTTTTGACCGCAACCGGCGTTGTACCTTCCCAAACAAATTCCGCGCCGGCGGTTACTGCACCGCCGGAATTGATGTGTGCATAGGTTCCGGCGGTCATATTAATGTCTGAGTTATTTCCCCTGACCGCGACAACAGCGCCTTCAAGAATCGTCAAACCTTTACCAGCGTTGACGATAACCGACGAGCCGGTGCCTTTGGCTTCCAGTCCGGCGGCAATGATGACTGAATGGGATGTGGCCAGCTTGACAACGCTGTTGTCAGCAGTAGTGTAGATGGCGCTCCCCTGGTCGGCGGTGATGCTGTTCGGCTCTGCGCCGTAACCAACGATCACATTAACACCGGTACTACCATTTACATTCAGATCGATCCTGTCGGTAGCTTTTATCCAGCCGGTAACGACAAGCTGTTCTGTCAGGTTAAAGGTGACCGTCCGACCGGTAACTCCTGAATCAGGAGCACCAAGCTGGTCGTGAAGGTTGGCCTTGCTGACTTCAGAAAGCCTTGCATTAAAGATGATGTCGTCGCTTGATTGAACATCGCCGACAATATTAATTGTATCAGCGGTAAAGGTTGCCAGATCGGTCAGTTTCGCATTAAAAAACGGCACGTCATTGCCCATATCACGGTCTTCGATATCACCGACATACATGACAACATTGTTGGCAGGATTTTCATGACCGATCTGGATATGAGAGAAACCATCTGCCAAGGCATCAAAATCCCGCATCGATAAGTTCAGGTAACCGTTATCTTTGCCCTTGGATAAATCCTGGCCATATTTTGACCCGCCAGCTGCGCCAACCCTGTACATCTGGTTAAGGTCTTTCGTTTTGATGATCAACTCACCAGTCGCGCCAACCTTGTTCGAGCCTGATGAGAAATCAACATCATCGGCAGTTATGGCGATATTACCACCGGCCTTGTTACTTTTTATGATGCCGGAGGCAAGATCAAGCAGTGATTCACGCGCTGCCAACTGGACATCAATGTTTCCTTGAGCCGCATACAAACCGCCGTTAGCTCTGGCATCATCAACAATTGTCAAGTCATTAGCTTCTCTGACGACTATATCGCCAGCGCCGCTGTTGATAACGGTCAACTCGGCCATATCACCGGTGATAGTTCCGCTGATACCGTTGGATACGAGGGTCAGGTGGGCATCAGGTAGCTGGAACGAAGCTGCCGAAACATCGACCAAGCCGCTTGAAACGACCGTCAGATCGGTAGAGCCCCAATTGCCGCCGCCGGTGAGCGTGCCGCCACCTGCGAGATCGGAAGTGATGGTCGTTTTTACCGCCGTATCCGTAACAAACAGCCCTTCCAGAGTATCGTCGAAGTTGATGCTGCGCTTGTCATAGATGAACTGATGTTCGTTCATTTTCAGCGCTGAAGTTGATAGGATCGGATCAAGAATAGCCCTGTCGTTGCCGGAACCGCCGATAAGATCAAGCTTGCCACCCAACGCTGTTGTGCTGGCATAAATCGTATCGTCACCTGCGCCGCCATCAACCTTGTTCTTGCCTGTTCCCACGTAAATGATATCGTTGCCGCCGGCTCCGACTACAGAGTTGTCACCAGCCCCCATATCTATTATTTCATTCGTATCGCCACCAATGAATCTGTCGTCACCCGCTTCACCATAATAGTGGATTCCACTGGCGCCGCCTCCTGACAACAGATCATTATCCGCGCCACCATGTATCACGCTTGTGGAAGCTCCGCCGCCAACCATGAACACGTCGTTGCCGGTTCCGCCATCAAACTGAAGCTCGGAAGTTACGCCCGGATCGGTAATAATACAGTCATTACCTTCACCACCACTGGCAACGATTTTCTTGACACCGGTATAGGTACTGGTAACGCCAAGAGCACGCACCGTGGTAACGCCATTTTCTTCCGAAATGTTATAGGTTTCGTTCTTGATCTTCTGGTAATTAACGTCGGTATCACGATAGTTGCCGTCACCCTGCGCCCTCTCTCCCATATTCAGATAGAGGGTATCTTCAACTTGCGTTGCAATAACCGGCGGTCTGCCCCAACTCCAGACGATGTCACCGGAAACGGTCATACCCATGAGAGTAACGCTCGCCGAAAGCTGTGCGCTTGAGGCGTTGATGCGTATCAACCCGCTGAATCCGGCCAGCGTTTCGTTAATCTCAAACAACCCGAAATCAATATGGACGCTCAACCGCCCATACACGGAAAACTCAAACAGCGGGTCACTGCTGATGGTCAAGGAAGCGCCAATTTGAAGTCTGATAATGGCCAGGTCGATATCCAGATCTACCCCGGCATGAAGGTAGAAATAACCGTCGGAATTGACCTTGAATGCCATGTCAAGGTTGAGAAGTGAGCCGATTTTGAGATTCGCTTCGATTTCCAGCTTAAAAAGACCGGCAACGACGCTTATCTCCCCTTTGAAGGTTCCCCTTAGCGCCAGTACCGTTACGTTTCCATACCCTGCAGTATCAGGTGTACCATCATCATTAACACCGTGCAGCGCCAGCTTGAAGGAGGTTCCTTTAGGAACGCCAACATAGTCGTGCGTATTGCTGGTATTTATTTCCAGCGTCGCCCCGGCCTCCAGGCCGATGATATCGATACCAAGCTTTACGTTTAGACTGGCTTTCAGGGCAAACACCGGCCCCTCATCCGTATCAAGTATCGCAGCAGCACCCGTTACGCTAACCTTGCCGATAAAACCAAGATCAAGGGAGACATCCAGAGATGCCTGGAAGCCCTCTTTATTGATAAGTATGTCTACTGAACCTTCCAGATTTATGACACTGCCAATTGTCACAAGAACACTGCCCGCAATATGGAAGCTCTCCTTGGGCAGGTTGGCCGGCTGACTGGATGTCGGTGTAACCATTTTACCGGTGTACACGCCGTTGATTTTTTCCAGCTCCAACACCCTTTCATCATTGGCAGTCGTATTGATCTGAAGCAGGAAAGAGCCACCGATTGAAAATACTCCCGGCACGCCGATAATTTCTTCATCAGGGCCAAGTCCGGTCACATTAAGGCTGCCATAGAAACCATTATTGGAGAATGCGAGGGTGCCGACCGCCCCCAGCTTTAACACGGGCGAAACAACTGTTGCACCGACGCTCAACTCGGCCAGGAACTGATTACCGGTTACACTGAAGAGCACACCGATATGCCCCTGGAAAGAAAGTATATCCAGCAACCTGAACTCACCATCTGCCGTCAAAGATATATAGAAATCAGCTGGCGAGGACTTACTTGGCGGTGTAGCTGAAATGGTGACTGTCTTGTAATCAAGTACGCCATCCTTCTTGCCGCCGATTGCGGTAGACCAGAAATCTTCCGGGACATCATAAACAACGTCCTTGCCGAAGGAGTTCATGGCAAACTTCAGCTTGATATCAGAGGCGATAATCGGTTTATCAACCGGGCCGACGTTAAATCCGGTCGTCAAATCAAGTTTGACGGCAATGCCGCTGGTAATCACATGATTAGAATCCTCATACTGACCGACAACCAACAGACCAAGCGCGTGAGCGTCTATAACAAACACGCCCTCTTTACCGATTTTAGCTTCTACATCGACGAAAATCGACAATCCGGTTGTCGAAGCCTTAATTTCAAACGCACCGGTAATATCGATAATTTTATCGTCATCAACAAGAACGGCCAGTTCCGCCTGCCCGGCGACACGCAGATACAGGTTATTGTACATAAATACAATCGGCTTGGCCGAATTGCCCGTTTCAATGGCATAACCAAGGTTGATAATGTCGTTGGCAGGATTATCGTCCAGATTTACCGGCAACTTACTATCCATCCAGGTGCTCTTGGAGAAATCGATAGTAGTAGGCAGGAGTGATATTCCTGCGTTATCCCTTTCAAAAGAGACAGCGCCCGTTTCTTCATCCTTGGTATAGCCGGTTGACAGCTTGAAACGGACTCCGACGTTCAGGTCCAGCATCAGAGTCTTGGCTTCCAGAACCACACTGTCAATACCGACCAACCCTATTTTATCAATACTGGCCTGCGCCGCAATATAGGTGCCGATGGTAAGACCCTGCGCACCTATGCCTATCTCTACGCCAACGAACAGTCCAATATTAAGATTTTCAATCGCCAGACCGACTGCACCGGCATTTCTCTGATCACCAAGATCGAATATTCCGTTGTAATTAGTATCCTCACCAAGATCCATGTAGCCGTTTCTATTAACGTCCTCGCCAAAATCAAGTACACCGTTATAATTCACGTCCTCACCAGCATCCAATATACCGTTCTTATTGGTATCCTCGCTCGGATCCAGCTTGCCGTTATTATTAACATCCTCACTCAGATCAATTACACCATCTTTGTCCCTGTCCTCACTCGAAGTGATGCGTCCGTCTTTGTTACTGTCATAAAAATACCCTTGTTTAGCACTGTAACCGGCCACGCTCGAAGGCACGCCAATGAAGCCATTGGCATCGCTGATGCCGATGGCAAGGGATGTTACCGTTGTTGTTTCACCATTTGAAAGTGTAACCGGGTCACCGTTACGCATGGTGAAAGCCATAGAGGCAGAAAGCTGTACGAATCCGGCAAGGTTTATTTCGGCGTAGGCGACCTTGGCCTGAATAAGTCCGCCGGTAAAGTCAAGAATCACCGACGTATTGCCGCCGGTCCAGAGGGCGTAGCCGTTCTTGGCCAGCCTGCCGTTTCTGTCGAGATCTTCAGTCAGATCCAGTAGTTCGTTACTGTTTGTATCTTCACCCGGATCAAGTACTCCGTTAAAGTTTTTGTCCTCGTCAAATGTATCAAGGACACCGTTGCCGTTCTTGTCTTCCGGTGAAGTCGGGAAGCTGGTCTGATAATTGATCGTCGGCGGCCCAAAAAGCTGCAGGGCAAGGTTAACAGCAACTTCTACCGTCGGATCGGGCAAAGGCCAGTAGAAGGTGTTGATATT
Organism: Deltaproteobacteria bacterium; assembly: GCA_019162745.1. Classification (GTDB taxonomy): domain Bacteria; phylum Desulfobacterota; class Desulfuromonadia; order Geobacterales; family Pseudopelobacteraceae; genus JACRCG01. Next base: position 26,096 of record JAFLLC010000184.1, read on the forward strand.
GACTGATATTTCCTCTGCCTTGACCGTAAGAAGTTCTGGGTCAACCCCCACCAGGCCGGCATATTTCACATCAGCTTTTACCGAAATAAACTTGGGAGTGTACTGTTTCAGACTTTCCGGGAGGAAGCTGAGCGCTGTAGGGGTCATGAGGGCAAAACCGAAGTCAACATCGTCGATGACCAGACCGACCGCGCCTTCGTTAATCAGGTCCGGCAGACCGTCATTATCGGCATCAGCGCCGTAGCGATACGGACCACCAACGCCGACAAAGCCGGTCAGGTTTGATCCGCCAATGGTAAGAGCTTCAACCTGAATCGGAATGGACTGCACATCAAGTTCGTTTCCGCTTATCGCCCCGCCAATAGTATTAATAATCTGCTTGAAGCCGCCCAGATCCATCTGCACCGTCATCCGTACGCCCTTACTGAAGGCAAACGAACCACGCAGATGGAGGAACTGAGATACCTGAATTTCGGCCAGTCCAATACCGACCGCCATGATCGGACTGTCCATATCGAGATAAATCGGATCACCGCCGGTTGCAATGGCAAGACCCGCCGGTTTTCCGGCAGCAGCGGCATAACTCTTTTTAAAATCGATCCACGTTTCAAAAAGTTGCGTTTTATCCTTGGCGGTCGTGTTGTACAGGATATCGATATTTTTAAAGCTCGCCGTGAAAACATCGCCAAAACCGACGATACCGATTTCAGCAACATGTGCCTTCAGCGTTGTATATTTTCTTTTCGCTGTCGCACCGGTTTGGACTTCTTTTTCAGTGAACATGGCAAAAGCGATATCGATATTATCGGCGAACACCCCCACCGGTGAAGCGCTGTTACGAGCGTCTCCGACGCCAAAGTACGGCCCTTTGACCCCCGCAAAAAGATCCACATCGCTTGCTGCAACGGAGAAGTAATCAAAGGCGGCAACATCCTCGGTAAACAGTCCGCCTACTAATGGTATTGCTGCCAATGGGTTGTCAGTGCCGATGTGCACGCCGCTAATGGAGCCTTTCTTGAAGGCAAAATTACCGGATATATACAGAAAGCCATCAAGAGCAATCAGTGCATTATTGAGCTCAACCTGAATAGTCTCACCATTTTTGCCATCAAGATTCATGATGAACGGATCGCCAGGCAGAGTTATTGTAACGGCACCGCTGAAATCCAGTCCCTGTGGAATGGAAAGATTTTTAGCCTTGTAGTCGATGACCCGACCCTTGCTGTCTGCCGTGTTGACCGCAAAAGCAAGATGATCCGCCTTCAGCTCGAAAACCGGCATGCCGACAAAGCCGAAGTAGTCGCTGCTCCCCTGAAGAGTAAAATATGTGTCGCCGGTGGCACTGACAGCCAGCACAGCTCCGATGCTCAGGTCTTCAATTTTGAACCCGATCTCGTCAGCAGTCCCCTCGTTGGCTCCGGCAAACACATCAAGATCAACGATGGCGGCTGAAAAGTACATGACGTTGGTACTGCTGCCGTCACTTAAAAGAAGGCTCTTCATCTTGATTGTAAAATCGAAATCCGATTCATACTTGATGTAATCAAATGCGGTAAAATTAAACGTTCCTCCAAGATTGATGAAACTGCCGGCTGCTCCTTTGATTTTTGTGAAGTCGACTGTCAACTCCTGGCCGGCTACCGTAAAACCGGTCATTGCAGCAAAATCTACTGTCAAATCATCGTAAGAAGAAAAATTGACATTCAGCCTGATATCATTACCAGCGATTTCGATACCCGGCAGTCCGGTAAAAGAAACCGAATCCGCAGTCGCTGCCATGGAAGTCCATTGACGCCTGGTATCCCCCTTATCAGTCATAGCAAGGAAAGCAAAATCCAGATTCACAATATTGAACCCAAAATCACCAACCCCGGCAAAAGCGTTTACATTGGTGCCGGTAAGGGCAAGCATATCCACAGAAGCAGATGTCTTATCAGACAAGGATATTGTTCGTGCCGACTTTTCAAAGGCAAAAGCACCATTCAATTTGACAAAGTCGAACAGGTTTATATCAAGCGTTCCGGAGGCCCGCAGCATCTCACCCTTCATATCAAGTGTCACGACCGTCGCGCCGCCGCCAACCTCAATAACGCCGCCAATCCCCTCTTTTACCGGGAAACCGGTCGTAAGGTTATCACCCTGCAGGTATTGCGAGAAATCGATACTTGAACCGTCTTTAGATGCCGTATTTAACGCTACATCCAGATGAGAAGCACTGATATTGAAAATATCCGGCCCGACAAAACCGACAGTATCGGCTGTGGCCTTGGCTGCAATCCAGTACTGCCCTGCGTGGACTATGTCGGCGCTGTAGACAATAGCCAGACCGACATTGGCGTTATCAATTTTAAAACCGAATTCGTCATCAGTGCCGCCGTTAATGCCGGCAAAGGCGTTGATGTCACCTTTACCAAAAGTAAGCATACCAACCATGACACGATCTTCTTTTCCGGAAGCGTCAACGACCGTGACCGTTTCAAACGTCTGTTCGATGGAGATCGACTTGGTAAAATCGAAGAAACCGGAGATGCCAAAGGTAAACGTGCCGCTGATGGCCGCATAACTTTTCGTGGTTTTCTTTAGATCGAAGGTGATGCTTGCCGTTGAACCGGAAGGAGTTATAGTCAGCGGGTCAGCGGTAAAATCGACGATCGAGTTATCTTTCGCGATACGATTGATGGCAACATACAGGTCACTACCGCTGAGCTCCATGAAGTCCATACCGACGAACCCGACTGAATCGGCAGTAGCTTTCAAGGCGGACCAGGTGCGGGCAGTGGCGGGTGTAACACCGGTACCAGTTTCCACCATGGTTAACATGGCGAAATCGACATTATCAATCTTGAAGCCCATCTCATCCGCACTGCCGCCATTAACGCCGACAAAGGCGGTGACATCCAGCGCCCCGATTGTTAGAGTATCAACATTGACCACATCAGGAGCGGTTCCTTCATCCGGTCCATCCACATTAAGCGTAACGGTCTCACTTCCCCGTTCAAAGACCAGCGTGGCATCTGCGTAAAAGAATTCAAATGCTTTAAGCTTTACCTGGCCGGATGCCGCGATGGAGCCACCGGTAATGCCTTTCATATCAAGGATAGCCGTATCTGACCGACCGATAGTGACGTTAAGGTCCGTCCTGGTTTTCACAAAATCGACTGACGAATTGTCGCTGGCCGCAATATTAATGGCAACATCAAGGTTATTTCCCTCGATGGTTATGCCCGGCAGGCCAACGACAGCCAATTGGTCGCCACTGCCTTTAAGGGCGGTCCAACTTCGGGGAACTCCGGTCGCGCCGACAGCCAGTTTCTCCTTAAAGAGCGCCAGTTGAAAATCAACATTCTTGATACTGAGGCCAACACCGCTAACACCGACAAAGGCATCCAGATCTCCCGCACCAAAGGCGAACATATCGACGTTAACAGTTCCGCCGCTGCTTAACACGACCCTGCGGGTCGCCATTTCCAGAGTGAAGAGGCCGCTTACATCAAAGAATCCGCCAACCTTCAGGTCAAAGACAGCACTCGCCTTGAGGTAATCGCCGTCACTCCCCTTCATGTCCAGGACAACGCCGGAGGTCGAACCAAAGGTTGTGCCCAGCACGGTTGTCGTCTTGGCAAAATCAACCACGCTGCCATCTGTGGCGGCACGGTTTAAATCGATATCAATCTCATTCGCCGATATGGTCAGTGAGTCGCCTAAACCAACGACTTCAACCGCTCCGGCATGTGCCTTGAGTGCAGACCAGCTCAGCAGGCCCGCCTTGTCATTCAGCAGCGCCAGACTGAAATCCACATCAGTAAGTTTCAGACCGGCTTCCGACCCATCTGTTGCGCCGCCATTAACTCCGACAAAAGCGTTAAGGTTCGCGCCATACAGGGAGATGACATTAAGGTTTTTCTTGGTGGAAACAGCGCCTTTGGTAACAAACACATCCGATGTTGACTTTTCAAAACCGATTATGCCGTCCAGCATAACGAAATCACCAAGGCGGATGGTTACATCGGCCTCAACTTTGAGCAGTTCGCCGCGAGAACCTGCCAAGTCAAATATAACGTGTTTGGTAACGCCAAGATCGTCCACACCGGTGATAATATCAACGGCATTTCCAGCAGTTTTCATCTTGCCAAAATCAACGACAGTACCGTCAGCTGCAGCCTTACTGACGAGGATTTTTGCCTCATTGATACCGAGTGTTATCCCGGGGAGGCCAAGCACTTCGGCAGAGCCGATGTTTGATTCCACCGCCGTCCAGCGACGACCACCCAGTTCGGAAAAAGTTACCAGCGCCAGGTCAACATCTTTGAAACGCAGGCCAAAATCTTCGCTGCCATCTGCTGCGTCACCGGCATAGCCAAGCATGGCATCGACATCGGTCATGCCAAAAGCAATAACAGCGGTATTGACCGTGGTGTCGTTTGAGAGGGTGATGCTGCGTGATGAACGTTCAAAGGCAAAACCGCCGCGCAGCGTTACCAAACCGAACAAGTCGATGTCTGTGTGGCCGTACACCTGCAGCATATCGCCTTTTTTGCCATCAATACCGAAGGCAACCGTTTGCACCTCGCCGGCACTATTTACTCCGGTTGTGGCCACATAGGCATTACCGGCTGTCTGCATCGCCTTGAAATCGATGACAGTATTGTCGGACGCCTTTTTGTTCATCACGATGTGAGTATTATCAACCGCCAGGGTCACATCTGGAATACCCTCAAAAGCGGCGTAGCCGATGGTTGAGTCAACGGCGGTCCATTTGCGGCTGCCAGTGGTCTCTTTAAAGGTTGCCAGGGCAAAGTCAACATCGGTAAATTTGAGGCCGATATCATCAGTCGGATCAGCAACGTCACCGGAGTATCCGGCAAAGGCGTTGACATCGGCCATGCCGAACATGGTCATGTTGGTATTCACCGTGGTGCCATCGGAAAGCTTCACTGATTTGGTTGATTTTTCGAAACCAAAGCCGCCTTCAATCATTACAAAATCAAACAGGTTAATGGTTGCGTGTCCGTAGACCTGCAGCAGATCACCTTTTTTCCCATCGATGGCAAAAGTTACCGTTTTGGTAACGCCTGCAGCATTGACCCCGGTGGTCGCCACATAGGCATTTCCAGCTGTCTGCATCGCCTTGAAGTCGATAACCGTGTTATCAGCAGCCTTCTTGTTCATGATGATGTGCGTGTTATCAACAGCCAGAGTCACACCGGGGATACCGACAAAACCGGCATAACCGATGGTCGAATCAACGGCGGTCCACTTGCGACTGCCACCGGTTTCCTTAAAGGTTGCCAAGGCAAAATCGACATTAGTAAATTTAAGACCAATATCATCGCTACCATCCGCCGCACCACCCTTGACACCGGCAAAAGCGTTAACATCAGCCATACCGAACATGGTCATGCTCGTGTTAACCGTAGCGCCACTGGAGAGGGTCACTGTTCGCGTTGACTTTTCAAAGCCGAAGCCACCTTCAACCATTACAAAATCAAACAGGTTGATGGTTGCGTGTCCGTAGACCTGCAACAGATCGCCTTTTTTCCCATCAATAGCAAAGGTAACCGTCTGTACTTCTGCAGCGGCATTGACACCGGTCGTAGCGACGAAAGCGTTGCCAGCGGTCTGCATCGCCTTGAAGTCAACAACAGTCATGTCCGTTGCCGAGGCTTTCTTGTTCATAATGATGTGGGTATTATCAACCGCCAACGTCACATCAGGTATTCCCACAAACCCGGCGCTACCAATGGTGGAATCAATAGCAGTCCATTTGCGCTTGCTGCCGGCAATCTCGGTAAACGTTACCAGAGCGAAATCAACATCAGTGAAGCGAAGGCCGATGTCGTCAGCAGAAGTTGCCCCCTTGACTCCGGCAAAAGCATTAACATCAGCCATACCAAAGACCAGCACATTGGTATCAACCTTTGTCGCATCAGACAACGTTACCTGACGGCTTGACTTCTCAAAGCCAAAACCCCCCTCAACCATGACAAAATCGGCGATGCTGATTGCAGTATGTCCATACACCTGGAGCAGATCGCCTTTATTGCCGTCAATTCCAAAGGTGACCGTCTTTGTCTCGCCAGCGCTGTTAACTCCGGCGATAAAAGAGAGTGCCGTACCGGCTGTTTCCATGGCTTTAAAATCGACCACCGTATTGTCGGCGGCTTTTTTATTCATGATGATATGGGTGTTGTCTACCGCCAGCGTGATATCTGAAGAAATCCCGACAAAAGCAGCTCCGCCGATGGTGGAATCAACTGCGGTCCACTTGCGCTTTGCGCCGCCGGTCTCGGTAAGCAGAGCCATACCGAAATCCACATTGGTAAACTTCAGCCCGATATCATCATTCGGATCAGCAAGATCACCAGGAGAACCGGCAAAAGCGTTGATACCGGTCATACCAAGCAGCAGCGCGTCGGTAGCAACCTGAGTGTGAGCGACATCATTCAAGGTTACCGTTTTGGTTGACTTTTCAAAGCCAAAGCCACCTTCAACCGTTACAAAACCGAACAGGCTGAGATTAAGATGTCCGTAAGCGCGGATCATCTCGCCTTTACTGCCGTCAAGGTCAAGCGTGATCGTTTTACCGCTCGTGCCGGCAAGGACGCTGACGTTGGCGTCGC
>JAFLLC010000157.1 GCA_019162745.1 Deltaproteobacteria bacterium
GGGCTCCTCCCATCGCCGGATGAGCTCAAGGCAGGCGTTGTATCGTCAATCATGTCAAAAAACCGAAGCACCAGAGGGTTCTAACTCTCTGGCGTCAGACTGTCATTTCCTATTTGCTGTATAGCTATAGAGGTGTACCATCGGACATTAAAATTTCGGTATTGGCTTGTACGGGGATTACGTCGAAGACCTGGAAGACCGAAGATGATGTGGATGATATCATCCGCTATTTCGGCAAGTATTATCTGATCAGACCGAGTAAAAAAACATCCCCACTACTGACTTATAGGGACAGTGTGGGGACAGTCGGTACATCGACTCATTCAACTCACTGAATAAATAATGTTTTTTTTGGAGCGGGAAACGAGATTCGAACTCGCGACCTCAACCTTGGGAAGGTTGCACTCTACCACTGAGTTATTCCCGCATTTAACTGATCATTTGACTGATAAAAAACAAGTCTGACCACCAACTTTTCAGGTAATCAGACTTGTTTTGATTGGCTCCCCTTCGCGGACTCGAACCACGGACAAGGTGATTAACAGTCACCTGCTCTACCAACTGAGCTAAAGGGGAATACATCCGCAGAAAAAATACTGCAGAATATAAAATAATGAACAGAATGATTTTGTTTACTTAGCAATTGGCAGAGCTTGTTTGCCCTGTTCCAAAAGCGTCCTGTTTGATATCATACTGACCTTGATAAAGTCAACAATAAATAGCTTCTATAAATAAATATTATCACCTGATACAGCAGGAACACACTTAATTGTGTCCTACAGAAAACCGTGCATAACAAAAGGAATTAAGCTTTGTGACAATCCTTGCAGCCAACAGGTCCTTTTTTCATTTCTACGTGACATCCTTTGCAGGATTTACCATGCGCAAGGTCCTTGCCAAAGCCTTCGATTTTACCTGGTCCTTTCTCATGGCAAGTTTTACAGTCAGTAATTTTGCCCTGATGTGCCTTGTGGTCAAACTTCACGCCACGTTTCATTTCGATGACATCTGCGGCAAAGGCAGATCCTGCAAAAGCTACGAGCGAAAGGACGACGATAATCTTCTTCATTTTGTTTCTCCTTTTCCTGATAAAGTTTAGGCTTAGCTACTACAACAACTTCCATGGAGATGTCAAGTTCAATGTATACGTTTAGTGAGCCTGCAGCTCGGCATCCTTGCCTTCAACCTCTATATCCATCTGAACGCGATAGTTCACAAGAGCTTTGGAAAGATGGAGATCGGCAAGTGCCAGAATCTGTACGGCGAACAGCCCGGCATTCTTGGCACCGGCCTTGCCTATTGCCATGGACGCCACAGGGATGCCGGCAGGCATCTGGACAGTTGAGTACAGCGCATCCACACCGTTCAAGGCGCCGCCCGGCATGGGGACACCAATAACCGGCAGAATGGTTTTTGATGCAACGACACCAGCAAGGTGCGCTGCCATTCCCGCCCCGGCGATGATGATCTTTACACCACGTCCGGCCGCTTCTGATGCCAGCGCCATTGTTCGCTCCGGCGAGCGGTGCGCCGAAGAAATCCGCATTTCATGGGCAACGCCGAATTTACTGAGGATATCAGCAGCTTCCCGCATCACCGGAAGATCAGTATCGCTGCCCATAATTAATAGTACCTGTGGATCTGTTGCCATTTTTCTCCTCGGAAACATATAGAATTCAGGAAGCGCGATCAAGCGCTTTGCGGCCAATATCGGTGCGGAACTGGACACCGGGCCAGGTGATGCGAGCGACACCCCGATAAGCCCCGTCAATGGCTTCCTTGACGGTTGTCCCCAGAGCAGTTACACCCAGTACCCGTCCGCCGTTGGTGACACACTCATCCGCTTTTGCAGCCGTGCCGGCGTGAAACACATAGACGTCATCCAGTTCTGCCACCTTCTCCAATCCCTGGATCGGATCACCTTTCCGGTAATCACCAGGGTACCCTTCCGAAGCCATCACAACACAGACCGCCGCCTTGTCATGCCACTCGATGCCGGTATCGCCCAGATCACCGTTGGCAACCGCGAGCAGTACAGGCACAATATCTGTTTTCATCCTCATCAGTAGCGGCTGGCACTCAGGATCGCCAAAGCGGGCATTAAACTCAAGGGTTTTTATTTCGCCATCCTTTATCATCAAGCCGGCATACAGTACCCCGCGATACTCGCGCCCTTCAGCAACCATTCCGGCAACAGTCGGGAGAATTACCTGCTGCATCGCTTTTTCATGAATAGCCGGAGTTACAACGGGTGCAGGAGAATAGGCGCCCATCCCGCCCGTATTAGGTCCCTGGTCACCGTCAAAAACCGCTTTGTGATCCTGGGCACTGGCCAAAGGAATGACGTTTTTACCATCGGTAATAACCAGAAATGACGCCTCTTCACCGGTCAGGAACTCCTCGATAACGACTCGTGAACCGGCGCTGCCGAAGGCGTTACCGCTGAGCATGTCACGCACGGCCGATACCGCTTCCTCACATGTTTGAGCAATAATAACACCTTTTCCAGCAGCCAGACCGTCGGCTTTAACCACAATCGGCGCTCCGGTACGATTGATGAACGCCTCGGCCTCGGCCTGGTCGGTAAACACGCCATAGGCAGCGGTAGGAACGTTGTACTTCTGCATCAGATCTTTTGAAAAGGCCTTGCTCCCTTCGATAAAAGCGGCTTTTTGCGATGGGCCGAACACCTTGAGTCCGTGAGATTCAAACAGGTCGACGATCCCGAGTGAAAGCGGCTGTTCAGGGCCGACGACCGTCAGGTCGATCTTATTTTCATAGGCAAATGCCAGCAGCTTATCCAACTGATCAACGGCAATCGGAAGATTCTCAGCCAGAGCCGCCGTTCCCGGATTACCCGGTGCGCAGTAGAGCTTGCTTACGAGCGGTGACTGGGCAATTTTCCAGACCAGGGCATGTTCGCGGCCGCCGCCGCCAATTACAAGTATTTTCATAAGGGGTATACCTCTATTTTTATTCAAGACGTTCAAAACGGCAGTTTTTAATAACACAGCGCAACAGAGCAACTGAGAAATCGAGGCCATAATGAAAAGACGGATTTCCCAACTGACTACATCTCGAACTTTTTTCATACGACTAATCTTTGACTTTACTCCGTTGCTTCGTTGCTCCGTGTTTCAAATCTTTTTTCTGTTCAGTGCCTGAAATGCCGCATGGTGGTAAAGATCATCGCTATCCCATGTTCGTTGGCGGCTTTGATAACCTCTTCATCGCGAACGCTGCCGCCGGTCTGGATAATAGCGGTCACGCCGGCTGCGGCGGCAGCATCAACTCCGTCTCGGAAAGGAAAAAAGGCATCAGAGGCCAGTACTGTTCCCTGAATCGGAAGCAGTGCCTTCTGGACGGCAATTTTGGATGAATCAACGCGAGACATCTGTCCGGCGCCAATACCGACCGTCTGGTCTCGGTTACTGAATACTATGGCATTCGATTTGACATGCTTGCAGACCCGCCAGGCGAAATCAAGCGCTTCGTATTCCGAGGCGGTCGGAGTGCGTTCGGTCACCACACGACAATCAAGGGCATTGATCATCCCGAGATCTCTCCCTTGCAGCAGCAATCCGCCGGTAACACGCTTCAGATCGAATCCCCCGGCAACATAGCTGTCAAGCAGCGGTACCTGCATAACCCGGACGTTCTTTTTTGCGGTAAATATGGCCAGGGCATCATCGCTGTAACCGGGGGCGATGACCGCCTCAAGAAAAGTGGAGGTAAGCTCTTTGGCGGTCTCGGCATCGACAGTCCGGTTAAAGCCGACGATGCCGCCAAAAGATGAAACCGGATCACATTCACGTGCCTTGAGATATGCTGTCAGCGGCGAATCTGCCAAAGCGACGCCACAGGGATTGGTGTGCTTGATGATGACTGCCGCACTCTGCTCAAATTCCTTGACCGTTTCAATGGCAGCGTCCAGATCGATGATATTGTTGAAGGAAAGCTCTTTGCCCTGAAGCTGCACGGCATTAGAAACGCATGGTTCAGAGATTTGCTTTTCGACATAAAAAGCCGCCGATTGATGAGGGTTCTCGCCATAACGAAGATCCTGGGCTTTCTTGACCTGCAGGGTAAACGTGGGAGGATATTCCTGAACCTCACCCGTCAGCCGTGCCCCAAGATAATTGGATATCGCCCCGTCATAGGCGGCGGTGTGCTGAAATACCTTGACTGCCAGAGCAAAGTTAGTAGCCGCTGAAACCGCACCTGCAGAAACCTTCATCTCTTCAAGCACCACTGCATAGTCGGCGCTGTCAACCAGCACGGTGACATCCGGATAGTTTTTGGCTGCCGAGCGGAGCATGGTCGGCCCACCGATATCGATATTTTCAATAGCATCTTCGAGGCAACACCCTTCCTTGGCGATTGCAGATTCAAACGGGTAAAGATTCACAACCACCATGTCAATGTTTTCGATCCCATGCTCCTTCATCATGGCAACATGCTCCGGGTTAGAGCGCATTCCGAGCAGACCGCCATGCACCTTGGGGTGCAGGGTTTTTACCCGGCCATCCAGCATCTCCGGAAAACCGGTAAACTCCGAGACATCCTTGACGGTCAAGCCTGCCTCCCGCAGCAGCTTGGCAGTGCCGCCGGTAGAGAGGATCTCCACCCCGTAGCCTGCCAGCTGCTGTGAAAATTCAATAATACCGTTTTTATCAGAGACACTGATTAGTGCCCTGGTTATCTTTGCCATGCTTCGTACTCCTTATTTAATTTAGGATTGTCTTAAAAATTGACATGATAAGTCGGCCTGAAATGGGTAGCTTGTATCACACCTTCATCAAGAATTCCAAGCGTTTTCAGCCATTATTTCCTCACAACGGCACCAAAAAACAGGTCAAAATCAATTGTACAAAGGCGTAACACCGTATACGTGAGCAACCCTGAAGAACTTCAATTGCGGCTTGCATGGCAGACGCTGCCAAGATCCATAAAGAGGGTACTCAGCTTCTACCGTTATTTCAGATATACCCTCGGCACTCTTTTGCTGATGCCGCAGAAAATTGCATAAGGGATGGTGTCGGCCCAGGCAGCCAATTCTTCGGCATGGACACAGTGTCCTTCATCGTCAGGCCCCATAAGCGTTACGGTATCCCCCACCGCAACGCCATCGATTCCGGTCACATCGAGCATAGTCCAGTCCATGCATACGGTACCGGCAACTTTTGCCCGCTCTCCGCGAACCAAAGCTTCACCCTTGTTGGTAAGAGCGCGGAGATAACCGTCGGCATACCCGACCGGCACACTGGCAATCAATGTGCGCTCGCCTGCCGTAAATCGGCGGGCGTAACTGATAGTCGTTCCCGGCTCTACCCATTTGAGCATGGCTATGCGGCTTTTAAGACGCATCACCGGCCTCAAATCAAGCTTTCCCTGGAAATCAGCTGAAGGCAGAGCGCCATACATGGTGATTCCTGGCCTGATCAGATTGCAGTCGGGAATATCACGCAGCAACGCAGCGGCACTGTTGGCGATATGAATATAGCGGGGGGAGAAACCGGCCTTGCGGATCTCGGCCAGCGCCCAGGCGAAGCGTTCGCCCTGAAGCCGGGTAAAATACTGACCCGACTCATCCAGTTCATCTGCGCTGGCAAAATGAGAAATCAATCCCTCAAGGGTAATATTCGGCATTTTTTTCAGTTCGACAAGTAATTGGGGGACCTCATTATAGGGGACTCCCAACCGCCCCATTCCTGTGTCTATTTTGAGATGCACCTGCGCCCTGCGAAAGAGCTTTCCTGTAGAAGCTGCCTGGTTGAGCGCCTGCGCCTGTTCCAGGGTAAATATTACCGTAGAAAGGTTGTAGCCAATGCATTTTCGTTCCTGTCCCGGATAGACACCGCCCAGCAGAAGGATTGGCTTGTCGCAGCCGCTTTTGCGAAGCTGAATCGCCTCTGCCAGAAAAGCGACGCCAAAGGCATTAACACCAAGGCTCTCCAACTCGCGGCTGATATCCATAAAACCGTGCCCGTAGGCATCAGCTTTTACAACCGCCAGAATCTCGGTCCGCTTCGGGATTGATGAGCGTATTAACTGATAATTATGCTTAAGCGCAGAGAGATCAATCTCGGCATATGTAGGGCGACCATCGTATAAAATACTTTCACCTCGGATTCAGGAACATTGGTAATTCAAAAAAACAACCGTGCTTTCCAACGCTAAAGGATCATCTTTTTCCGCGCAGCCGTCAGGCAGCTCCTCACATCGGCACTGTTGCGGCATGCCAGCGCCGTCCGTGCCAACCGGCGGCACGCCTCAAAGCTGTTGTTGAGTATCGCCTGCTTCACGATCGGTATGCTGGGGGCCGAGAGGCTGAATTCTCGAATCCCCATACCGGTCAAAAGGAGCGCGCATAAAGGATCTGCAGCCATTTCTCCGCAGAGTGATACTTTTTTACCGGCTTTGTTGGCCGCATCGGCAACACGTTTGATGGAATGCAGAATCGCCGGGTGGTATGGATCGTAATACTTCTTGACGCTTGAATTATTGCGGTCGGCAGCCAGGGTGTACTGAATCAGGTCGTTGGTGCCGATACTGACATAATCCACCTCCTGCAGCAGATAGTCGATAATCAGTACCGCTGCCGGCACTTCGATCATGATCCCGAGCGGGATATAGCCCGGTACGTCATAACCTTCACGCAGCAGTTCATTTCTGACCGAAGTAAGAATCTCCCTGATCTTGCGGATTTCATCCAGACAGCTGATCAGAGGAAACATGATCGTCGCATTACCGGCATGTGCTGCGAGCAAAATGCCGGCCAGCTGTTCCCTGAAGATATCCTGCCGTTCCAGCGAGACGCGAATAGAGCGCCATCCCAGAAATGGATTATCTTCATGAGGACAGGGAAAGTAGGAAAGCCCCTTGTCGCCACCGATATCCAGGGTACGGATATTGACGGTCTGACCCGGAAAGCCTCCCAGAATTTTGCGGTAGATGCCGGCCTGTTCTTCACGGTCAGGAAACGCGGAGCGCGCCATGTAGGGGAACTCGGTACGGTAAAGCCCCACCCCTTCGGCCCCATGCAGATTGGCGACCCGGACATCAGAGATCAAACCTATGTTGGCGCTGAGGGTAAGCACAACACCATCGGTAGTGACCGCCGGCAGGTCACGGATGCTTTCCAGCTCCTTCATCCGGCCGACATACTCCTGTTCAAGGCGCATATACTCTTTTGTTATACCCTCATCCGGATTGAGATATACATGGCCGGAGGTACCGTCAACAATTATCTTATCCTTGACGTTGGCGGCAGCCATCAACCCTTTGACACCGAGTACAGCCGGAATGCCGAGCGATTTCGCCATGATGGCCGCGTGAGAATAGGCGTTACCCTTTTCGGTAACAATACCGAGAATCTTACTCTGATCAAGCATTGCAAGGTTGGAGGGGAAAATTTCATCCGCCACCAGTACCCGCTTTTCCCTGAGTTTGACCTCGCAGGAATTGTTCCCTTCAATCGCGTCGATGATGCGTCGTCCGATATCTTCCATATCCGCCGAACGCTCCCGCAGGTATGGATCCTCCATGGCTGAAAAAACCTGGATATAATGCTGGACGACATCATGGACGGCACGGGCAGCGCCCATTCCCTGCTCGATCAAATCGGTAATTTTGGCAGAAAAACTCCTGTCTTCCAGTATCATAAGGTGCGTGTGGAAGATCGCCGCGTCATCGGCAGACAGCACTTCACTGACCCGTTTTTCCATATAAATTGTCTGGATTTTGGCCTTTTCAAGGGCTTGGAAAAATTTATGTTGTTCTTCAGCCGCAGTACCGACCTTTGCCAGCTTGATGACTTTATCGTTGAAACGATCGAGAATATAAATTTTCCCCCGGCTAAAACCGGCCGACACGGCTGTCCCCGCCAGCGATCTGGAAACTGAAATACGCTTCGTGCTCCCGGACCCGGGAGAGCCCGCCTCTCCCACCGAACCGTTTTGGACCTTGGCAAGCTCCTTCTCGAACCAGGCCCTCTCCCGCTCCTTGTTCTGGATCGAATCAAGCAACCGCCCCGTATGGACAATGCTGCCGATCTGAAAGGTTATGGTGCGCAGAATACTGATTTCATCATCGCTGAAATGGCGGATTTCGCGAGTCTGCACGACAATGGCACCAATCGGCGCCTTGTGTTCGAACAGCGGCAGTCCCAGGAAGGAAAGAAACTGTTCCTCTTTCGCCTCCTTGAAATATTTGTACCGCGGATGTGATGGAGCATTATCGGTCATGACCATTTCGCGGGTCTCAACGGCAAGACCGGTCAGGCCTTCATGAACCTTCATGGAGACACGGTTGACAGAAGCCTTGGAAAGGCCTTTAGTCGCCTTCAGTGTCAAGGTTTCGCCATCGATTTCCAGCAGATAAATTGAACAGACATCGCTCCCCATGCGTTTGGCAACCAGAGTAACGATATTGTCAAGGGTATCCTGCAGATCATGTGAATGCAGGATGATCGAGCTGATGTCTTCCAATGTCCGCAAACCAAGCGATTGCAGGGGTTCTTTCATAATAGTTCCTACTCAAGTAGTGGTAGAATTACCTTCCTGACACATTTGTTATCGAAGCAGACTCCGACATGAAAATCCTGAAGCAGGCTGCAGCCAGATCTCCGGCTAATTTCAAGTTTCCAGTGCGCCGATCATGCTCTTGATATCGGCAACTCCATTGGCGACCAGCCAGGCTTCCATATCTTCAGCTATTTTTTGAGCCGCGCCCGGGTTGATGAAGCTGGCGGTGCCGATCTGGACAGCGGTCGCTCCTGCCAGCATGAATTCGAGCGCATCGACCGCATTCATAATCCCGCCGATACCGATAATCGGCAGTTTGACGGCCTTTGCCACCTGCCAGACCATCCGGAGTGCAATCGGCTTGATGGCCGGCCCGGAAAAACCGCCGGTGATATTGGCCAGGATCGGCCGCCGCCTGTTCAGGTCGATCGCCATGCCGGTCAGGGTGTTGATCAGCGACAACACATCAGCGCCGGCATCTTCACACGCCCGGGCCATGACAACCACGTCGGTCACGTTGGGGGAGAGCTTGACAATCAGCGGTTTTTTAGTGGCGGCGCGACAGGCTGAAACGACCGAGGCCGCACAGTCCGGATCAGTGCCGAAAACTATCCCCCCCTGTTTGACATTCGGGCAGGATATATTCACCTCCAGGCCGGCCACCTCGGGGATTTCATCGAGACGGCGGGCCATTTCTGCGTATTCGGCAACGGTGCTGCCAAAAAAGTTGGCGATAGCCGGAGTGCCCACCGAGCGCAGGAACGGAACCTTCTTGGCGATAAAGGCATCGATACCGACATTTTGCAGGCCGATGGCGTTCAACATGCCGCCGGGTGTTTCAACGATGCGCGGCGTCGGGTTGCCGGCCCGCGGTTTGAGTGAAAGCCCCTTTGTTACGAAGGCGCCGATCGATGCCAGATCAACGTAATCGGCAAACTCCTCGCCATAGCCGAAAGTGCCGGAGGCGGTCATTACCGGGTTACGGAGCTTCATCCCGGCCAGATTGACGGTCATATCAGGTTTTGTGGCAGATTTCATATTTACTCCCCCCACTTGAGTTCGCCAGAATCAAAAACCGGCCCTTCAGTGCAAACACAGCGGTAATCAGGGTTTTCCGCTGAATGGGAGTGTCCCGGAGCTACGCAGCCGAGACAGGCGCCGACACCGCACGCCATATACCCTTCCAGCGAAACCTGACAGGGGATATTACGCCCGGCAGCGATTTCGGCAACGGCGTTCAGCATACCGTGTGGACCGCAGGCGTAGATTGTCGCCCGTCCCTGCAGCTGATTCAACCGCCGCAGCAGCGCCTCGGTCACCAGACCACATTCCCCAAGAGAGCCATCTTCGGTGGCGGTATAACACTCAACCCCCAGTCGTTCAAACTCAGTGATGCAGAGAATATCATCCCTCGTCCGCCCACCGGCAAAAAGCCTGACCTTTGACTCCTTAACCAGTTCTTTGGCCAGCAGATAGAGTGGCGCCAACCCTACCCCGCCGCCAACGATAAGCTTTTCTTCATCCGCCGCTCCAAGGTCAAATCCTTTGCCAAGCGGCCCGAGAATATCAAGCAGATCCGAACCATGCAGCGTTGACAGCATCGCTGTACCCTTCCCCACCACCCGGTAGAGCATCTCCAGATACGGCTGCGGAACAGCGCCGCTCTGGGCAGGAGTGTAGGTGCCGATATCAAAAATGCCGAAGGGGCGGCGCAGCAGCGGGTCGATGGCGCCATTAACGCGCACCATGACAAACTGGCCGGGACGTGATTCGGCACATTCCGGTGGGGCGGTCATGCGCATCCGCCAGTATCCGGGCGAGACCTCCACGTTTGAAAGAATCATTGCGGTAAACTGCATTACGGGCTCTCCTTAAGTGGTTTTTCCATCAGAATCGCATCTTCTGTTGATTCATAATATCCGGTACGAATACCGACACGTGTGAAGTCAAGTTTTTCATAAAGCGAAATAGCCGCAATGTTGGAGGCGCGCACTTCCAACGACATGACCTCTGCTCCCTTTTCGAGCGCCAGGCTGAACGCATGCTCCAGTAACATCCGCGCAATGCCTCTTCCCCGCCGGCTGGACTGGACTGCAATGTTCAGTATCTGCGCCTCTTCAAACAGTGACATCAGGCAGGCATAGCCTACCACATTCCCCTCTTCAACGGCTACGAACGGCCACGAATACCGGGCTGCGATCTCATCTTTGAAATGTTCATGTTTCCAGGGGACCGGATATGAGGCGACCTCAATTGCCACTACGGCCTCAAGGTCATCCTCGATCATTACCCGGATATGTAACAACGGCTGCTGATTCATAAGCGGCATATAATAAGCAAAGCTTCTCTTCTTGTAAACGCTTTAAACACACATTTACGATTGACAGTACACTTATTATCTGCATAACTATAGTATCTCTGTATTAAAGGGACTCAAAATTATGTATGACATTGAAGAAAGTATCGGATTTCTGTTGTCAAAGGCCTACCAGCGTGCCTGGGCGATTTTAAGGGAAGAGATTGAACAGTATGACCTCACCCCGCCGCAGTTCGCCCTTCTTGCTTTCCTCTGGCAGCAGGACGGCTTGACGCAGGTCGAGCTCTCTGAAAAAGGACAGGTCGACCGCTCGACTATCGGCGGCCTGATTGATCGACTGGAACGGGTTGGTCTGCTTGAACGCCGTCAGCACCCGCAGGACCGCCGGGCGCACCTTATTTATCTCACGGAACAGGGCAAAGCGATAGAGGGTGCCCTCTCTGTATGTGCTGGACGGTCGCTGGAACGTTTTACATCGGGCCTGAATGAGAATGAGCTTACAGAGCTCAGACGAATGCTGAATATTTTACGCGGTGAACGGAGGGTTTATGAATTTCCTTCATGCTAGCCTTACAGCTGTTATCTGCCTCGGCATGGCAACCTACTCCTGGGGTGCTCCATTATCCCTGCAGGATTGCCTGCAAAGAGCAAGCGACAATAATCCTGCCCTGAAAAGTGCCGTCTGGGACAGCCGCATCGCCAGGGAAAACAGCCGTTCGGCATCAGCCTCCATGTATCCAGCTGTTGACGCCCATGCCGGGTACACGATGCAACTGGAACCACAGGCAATAAAGTCAGCTGGAGGCACGACTGAAACCCAGGAATCTGATTATGCTTTTGCTGGTGTTGCCGCCAGCTATACTCTCTACGATTTCGGACGGCGCAATGCCCGGATCCGACAGGCGAATGCATACACCGAAGCGGCTTCCGAGAGCTTCCTGTTCAACAAAGGTGATGTCACATTGCAGGTGATCGAAGCTTATTTCAGAATTCTTGAAGCCGACAGACTGATTCAGGCGGCAGATGAGGAGGTTATCCAAATAACGGAGCATCGCCGCGTAGCTCAGGTTCTGTTTGAGGAGGGGGTCGTTACCCGCAATGATGTCCTGCAGGCAGAAGTACGCCTCGCTTCTGCCGAGCAAAAACGGCTGACAGCCACCAACGTACGTAATAACGGCTGGCTGCTGCTTAATTTCCTCACCGGCAGTGAACCCGGATTCCGGGGCGAACTGGACGAAACATCTTCACTTAACAACTCACACGAGAATACGGCAAACAACACCGACAGCCTGAGCAATCGTCACGACCTCAAGGCACAGAAGCAGATTCTTGAAGCGCGCGAGTTTGAGGTGCAGGCCAACAGGGAAAACTATCTGCCCGAAATATATACCCGTCTCGGCATGGATTATGTTCAAAACGACAAAGTTCGTGAGCAGGCCATTTACTCGGCAACGCTCGGCATTCGCGTCAACCTGTTCGATGGTTTTGCTTCGCAGGCGGCACACAATAAGGCGGTCAAAGAGCGTTCAAAACAGCAGGGCACTCTCAGACTGGCGGAACAACACGCACAGCTTGAGATCACAACCGCCCGCAATGATGCCGGTGTGGCAAAAGGACGTATCACCGTCTCAGAAGCTGCGATAAAGCAGAGTGAAGAGAATCTGAGAATCAACCGGGAGCGTTATCAGGAAAGGGTCGGAACTGCCTCGGAAGTACTGGATGCCCAGACGCTGGTCACACAGACAAAAACCGAATACTACCGGGCGATCTATGACTTTCAGACCGCCACTGCCCGTCTGCAGAATGCACTTGGAGAACTTTAAACTCACCCCCTCCTTCCTTTAAGGAGGGGGTTGGGGGTGGTTAATACCGGAGGATATATGGCAGAAGAGAATAAATCATCAACGGAACCACAGGACTCAGCTGAGCCCATGTCGGCAGAACCAGAGCCGGGTTCAAAACCGGCTAGCAACAAGAAGATCAAAGTGCTGCTCATTTTAATGGCACTTTTTATTATCGGAGGGTGGTTTGGCCTGAAATGGTTCATCTCCGCCAGAAGCAACATTGAAACCGATAACGCCTTTATCGAGGCCCGTATAGTCCCGGTCTCATCCAAGGTTTCCGGTACGGTAGCGCGAGTGCTTGTCGACGACAACCAGTTTGTCAAGCGGGGTGATCTGCTCCTTGAAATTGACGAACGCGATTATCAGCTTCAGATTGCACAGGCTGCTGCCGGAGTCGGCATGGCTGAGAATGAAACGGGCGGCGAGCAGATGAAGGTAGAGGGTGCTCGTGCGGCACTGCAATCAGCCAAAGCCCGCTTTGATCAGGCAGCCGTGGATCAGCAGCGCGCTGAAAAGCTGTACCGTCGCGATGTCCTGCCAAAAGAGCAGCTGGATCGCACAACAACTGCCCTTCGAGTGGGTGAAGCACAACTGAAAGAAGCGGAGGGAGGGCTCAAACGTGCCCAGGCTGAAGCCGGACTGGCGGTAAAGTCAGGCGGTAAAGCCAAAATACTCCAGCGCAAAGCACAGCTGGATGAAGCCGAACTGAAACTCTCATACACAAAAGTCTACGCCCCCCGGGATGGCTACATCACCCGTAAATCAGTGGAGGCGGGTGTCAATATCCAGGCCGGACAGCCGCTGATGGCCCTTGTGCCGCTGCAGGAAGCCTGGATCACCGCCAACTACAAGGAGCGTCAGCTCACCTATCTGAAACCGGGACAAAAGGTCGAGTTTTCTGTCGATGCCTACCCGGGCAAAACCTTCAACGGCACGGTGGACAGCATCATGGCCGGTACCGGGGCAGCATTTTCGCTGCTCCCCCCTGAAAACGCCAGCGGCAATTATGTAAAAGTCGTCCAGCGGGTGCCGGTCAAGATAAACATCGATAAAAATGCCGATCCGGAACGACTGCTGCGCGTCGGCATGAGTGTCATTCCGGTCGTGCTGACCGGCAGGACCAGCGGAGACGTGCTGAGGGAATTGAATCCCTTTAAATGAGCGAAGATAAAACCGTAAATAAATGGCTGATCACGATTACCGTCATGCTCCCCGCAATCATGGAGATCATCGACACCTCGGTCGCCAACGTCGCCCTGCCGCACATGCAGGGGGCCCTCAATGCCGGGACGGACGAGGTCACCTGGGTACTGACCTCCTATCTCGTTGCCAACGCCGTGGTACTCCCGATGACCGGCTGGCTGTCACGCGTTTTCGGCCGCAAGCGCTTCCTGATGACCTGTATCGTCCTTTTCACGCTGGCATCACTGCTCTGCGGCGCGGCACCGAACCTGGCGTCACTGATTTTCTTCCGCATCCTGCAGGGGGCCGCCGGCGGGGCCTTGATCCCGATCAGCCAGGCGATTCTCATGGAAACATTCCCCCCCCATCAGCGCGGCATGGCAATGGCCATCTTCGGGGTAGGCGCCATGTTCGGCCCGATCGTCGGTCCGGCTCTGGGGGGATGGATCACCGACAACATGAGCTGGCGCTGGATCTTCTACATCAATCTTCCGATCGGTATTATCTCTATAATCATGTCCGCCTTCTTTATTTTTGATCCTGACTATCTGCGCCAGAAAGTCAAAGCCATGAAGATCGATTACTGGGGGCTATTCTTGCTGGTTGCCAGTATGGGCTCGCTGCAGGTAGTGCTGGATAAGGGGCAGCAGGAGGATTGGTTCAACTCGTCATTCATCATCTCGTTCAGCATCATAACTGTCCTTTCCCTGGTAGCGCTGGTCTGGGTCGAACTGACCCATGAACATCCGATCATCAACCTGCGCCTGTTCAAAAATGTATCGTTCTCGGCCGGCAACATGATCATGTTCGTGGTCGGTTTTGCCCTCTACAGCTCCATCATGCTGATCCCGCTCTTCCTCCAGACCCTGATGGGCTACTCAGCCACCGATGCGGGAATGGTTATGGCCCCGGGCGGAGTGGCGACACTCCTCACCATGCCGCTGATCGGAGCGGCACTGGCCAAACGGGACGGCCGCAAAATCGTTTTTTTCGGACTGCTGCTCGGAGCGACCTCGATGTTCATCATGCAGGGGCTCAACCTGCAGGGGGCCTTCTGGAATTACACCTGGCCAAGGATTGTCCTGGGGTTCGGGCTGGCGATGATCTTTGTGCCGCTGACCACCGTTACTCTCGCCTCTATCTCCCGTGAAGAGATGGGCAATGCTACCGGCATGTTCAACCTGCTGCGCAATATCGGCGGCAGCGTCGGCATCGCCATGGCAGCTACCCTGCTGACCCGTTACCAGCAGTTTTACCAGACGACTCTTGTTGCCAACGTCAATCCGTACAACCCGGTCTGGCAGACCCGTTTCGAGAGCCTGAAACAGGCGCTGATTTCCAAGGGGATTGCCGCCTCTCAGGCCGACACGACTGCGCTCGGCATCATGTATGGAGCCGTGCGCCGCCAGGCGGGAGCAATGGCCTTCAACCGCATCTTCTTCATTATCGGTCTGGCTTTCCTGATCATCATTCCACTGCTGTTCCTGCTGAAGCGTCCTTCGCACACCGATGGTGGCGGCATGGGGCATTAAATAACCCCGCCGCAAGCAGCGGGGTATCTGTAACCTTAGTTGGTGCTTGAATCGCCACAAGGAGGGTATTTACTCTCAGAGATTACCGGGGATATGGCTATCACCACTCAACGCTATGATGTTACATTTTTCTTGATCTTCTTCTTTTTCAAATTTTCTTTGACCCGCTTTTCAGCTCTTGCGATCAACAGCCGATGGCTCCCCTCGCCCTGTCCATCGGCAGTTTTACGCTGAATATAGGCACCATCCGGCTGCATATCCCATGCGGAGCGCTGGTCCGCCAGATGAGTTTCAAATACCGTGCGCAGCTCTCTGGTCAATTCAGGAGGCTCCACCGGACAGAGGATCTCGACCCGAGCCTCCAGATTACGTTTCATCGCGTCGGCCGAAGCGATGAAATATTCTTCAGCACCGCCGTTGCGGAAATAGTAGATACGGGCATGTTCCAGAAACCTTCCGACGACACTGACCACCCGAATATTTTCAGAAAGCCCCGGAATTCCAGGCCGAAGACGACAGGTATCACGAACAATCAGATCGATTTTGACCCCGGCCATTGAGGCCCTGTACAGGGCACGAACAACATCTCCATCCTCAAGTGCGTTTATTTTGAATTGGATCAGCCCGCCTCCGGCGGTCCGATGCATATCGATCTCACGCTCTATTTTTTCAAGCAGCGCTTTTTTCAGCATCCGTGGAGCCAGGGCAATCTTTGAATACTTACGCTTGAGCATGAAACCGGTCGTGAGAAAATTAAACAGCTCGGTGACATCCTCGGCGAGGACCTTATCGCAGGTCAACAGACCGACATCACTGTACAAACGGGCGGTCTCAGCGTGATAATTACCGGTGCCGATGTGCAGGTAGCGACGCAGGCCGTTATAATCCTGACGCACGACCATGATAACCTTGCAGTGGGTCTTTAAGCCGATCACGCCGTATGTAACGTGAACTCCAGCTTCCTCCATCCGCTCAGCCAGACTGATGTTGGTCGCCTCGTCAAACCGGGCCTTCAGCTCGACAACAACGGCGACCTGTTTGCCGTTATGAGCGGCAAGGACCAGGGCATCGATTATCCGGCTCTGGCGGGAGGTGCGATAAAGTGTCATCTTGATCCCGCGAACCTTGGGATCTGTCGCCGCCTCACGCAAAAAACGTTCGACCGAAGTTGAAAACGATTCATAGGGGTGCTGCAGCAGAATCGCCCCGGCATCACGAATAATGTGGAAAATGTTGCGGGGCGTTTGCAACTGCGGATGGTCTATAGGGTGGTGCGGGGCGTCATGCAGCCGGGGGAAGTCGAGATGCGTCAATTCGAAAAGATCGCGCATCGCGAGTAAACCGGGGATCTCAAACACGTCCGTTGCCTCATCCAGCTCCAGTTCGGCTGCCAGACGACCGCGATGTAGCGGCTCCATGCCGATACCGATCTCGAGCCGGACGATCGGGGCAAACTTACGATCCTTCAGCTCTGATTCGATCATCGCCATCAGGTCATCGGCCTCATCTTCATCCTTTTCGGTATTGGCATTCCTGGTTACCCTGAAAAGCTCGCACGACACGATCTCCATACCCGGAAAAAGCATATCCAGATTATTCATCATGACATCTTCAAGCCTGATAAAGTGTTCCCCCTTGCCGACCCTTATAAAGCGCGGTGTCCCGGCATCAACCGGCACCTTGATCCGTACCAGTGAAGCCTGCTTGGCCCTTGGGTAACGAAGTGACACGAGCAGATTGAGCGACAGATTGGAGATAAAGGGAAACGGGTGGGCCGGATCAATTGATTGCGGCGTCAGCAGCGGAAAGATGTTCTGGTAGTAAAACTCTCTCAGCAGCTTTTTTTCCTTAGGGGTCAATTCATCATAGCGCTCGATCAGAATGTTTTTTTCTTCCAGGAGACCACATATTTCGCGGTACGACTGTTCCTTGCGTGCCTCGATATAACGGATTTCAGCATAACACTCGGTCACCTGCTGACGCGCCGTGCGGCCATCGAGCGTCAATTCCCGCATTCCGGCTCCGATCTGCTGTTTCAGACCGCCGATCCGTTTCATAAAGAACTCGTCCAGATTGCCGCTGACGATGGCGATGAACTTGAGCCTCTCCAGCAGCGGCGTACGCTGGTCCTCAGCTTCGTGCAGCACACGCCGGTTGAACGACAACCAGGTCAACTCGCGGTTCAAGAACCACTGACTGTCATTCAGATCAAACTGTGCAGCTCCCTGGCTTGAAATATCACCCTTTTCTTTAGTGGTTCCCTTCGCTTTGACAGACACAATTTTTGAGGATTTAGATCTGGTGTTCTTCGGCTGAGAACTCATTGACGTAACAGTTTTTGTAGCAACTGCTTTCAATCTGGAGGTTTTATGTTTGGCGACTTTCGCTTTTGCTGCCTGTGATTTGGCCATCTTCGGCTTGATAATATTCTGGCTTTTCATCTCGTTAATATCGACCGATGGCGGAGTGCTGCTGTCGATATCCGTTTGTGTGGCAAACAACTTGTTTTTTGCTGGTTCTGTCACCGTAAGGCTCCCTGATGAAGGTAGTTGATATATCTGATAATACTACATTGTTTTTGGTCAAGCACAAGGATTGAGAAGAGTTTCGAGGTTAATCGCCAAAGCAGGTATGCACACTGCGTGCGCTCTCTATCCAGCAATGATCAAGCGGCACCGTCCTCCGTTTGCCGACGACATCCTTGAGCGCTACCGGTTCGACACCATCACCACGCGCCGCGACCATAACACCGAAAACACCATCATTTATGAGGTCGGCACAGGCTGTGCCCAGACGTGTGGCAAGCAGGCGATCTCCCGCCGAAGGCGTCCCGCCGCGTTGCAGGTACCCCAGTATGGTGAGGCGTGATTCCAGACCGGTCAATTCTTCCAGCTGCTGAGCCAGAAACTGGCTGTTGCCCGGTTTGTTGCTGCTGGCCCGTTCTTCAGCCTGTCGCTTTTTTTCTTTTTTCTTCCCCCCCTTGTTCTTGCCCGCCTCATCCAGCTCGGTGGCGACCTGTTGGGAAATGGCGCCTTCAGCCATGGCAACAATGCTGAACCCCTGCCCGCGGTGGCTGCGGCGCAGAATTGCAGCTGCCACTTTCTTTACATCATACGGTATTTCCGGGATGAGAATCACATCGGCCCCTCCGGCAATACCGGCCCCAAGGGCCAGCCAGCCGGCTTTGTTCCCCATCAGCTCCAGCACGAGAATGCGATGATGGCTATGGGCTGTGCTGTGCAGCCGGTCGATCGCCTCAGTGGCAATCCCGAGAGCGGTATCGTAGCCAAACGACACGTCGGTCATGGCGACGTCGTTATCAATGGTCTTTGGCAGGGTAATGACGTTCAGCCCCTGCTTCATCAGGTGATAGGCGTTCTTTTGCGTGCCGCCGCCACCCAGACAGACAAGTGCGTCGAGGTGGTGTTTGCGATAATTATCGACAATGACGTCAGTCATGTCCATCAACTTACCGGCCACAGGCATGGCATATGGCTTGTCTCGGCTTGTCCCCAGAATAGTACCCCCCAGGGTAAGAATACCGGAGAGCGCTTCCGAATCAAGCAGTTGGGTCCGGTTTTCCATCATGCCGCGGAAACCGTCACGGAACCCGATGACCTTCATACCATAGCGCCCCAGAAGGGCTTTGCCAATCCCCCGGATGGCCGCATTAAGTCCCGGGCTGTCGCCACCGGAAGTCAGGATACCGATCATTTTACTCATGGCTGAATTATCCTTTCTGTCGTCAGAATTAAGCTGCGAATCTGGTAAAGGGATTATACCTGAAGAACTGACTGATCAACAGTAAATGCGGCAAATATAAAGGGGGGAGGCCGTAACCGGCCTCCCCCCTTTATATTTATTTACACCGTTTGTTCATGCATACCTATGAACAGGATGAACCATACTCCGGAGAAATTACAAAACCCTTCCTGTAACCGGAGCTGATAAAATCAATCATCTGCCCATCCAGGTGGGAGTCCAGCGTTTTTTCAGCAAGAAGTTCAATACCGTTCATGTCAAACCTGTTATCATTTTCACCCGGCTCATCCAGAGCCAACCCCAGACGGGGGCCGCCTCAACCAAAGCCTTCAAACACCACCCGCAGCATTTTGCCGGGGTTCTCGGCCAAAATCGGCTCCAGAGCCGTCCTGGCAGCATCAGTAATTTTCATAGCAACACTCCTTTGAAAGTATATGTAAAGCTATATATATCAAAACGGGCCTATAATTGCCACACTTTTTTGGGCGTCTCCGTTACCATATTTGTTTCGAGCCCCAAAAACCAGGCGCCACGGTGTTTCGTGGAGCAGGACTTAAACAAAATTGCCTCACTGCCGCACTCCGTGGTACATCTATACACATGAAAAGACTTAATCCTCCACAACAACGCGCCGTGAACACCGTTGAGGGAGCCCTGCTGATACTGGCCGGGGCCGGTTCCGGCAAGACGCAGGTAATCACCACCCGAATTGTCCATTTTTTAAAAGATCTGCACGTCCCGGCAGAAAACATCCTCGCGGTGACCTTTACCAACAAGGCCGCACGCGAGATGAACGAGCGGGTACTCAGCATGGCAGGCAACCTGGCCAAAGGGATCGTTATCTCTACCTTCCATTCACTCGGCGTACGTATTCTGAGACGCGACATCCGGGCACTCGGTTTCAAGCCGAATTTTTCGATCTACTCCACCTCCGACCAGGCCGGGGTCATACGACAGGCGACTCGTGAACGGGACATCGACCCCAAGAAAATCGATCCAGACCGAATCCTCTGGAAAATATCGGGACTAAAAAACCGCCTGATCGGGCCAAAAGAGTTCACCCCGGACAGGAATGATCCGCTGGAGATCGCGACCGCTGCAGTGTACCCGCGTTATCAGGAGTTGCTGAAAGGTTTTAACGCTATCGACTTCGATGACATCATCATGCTCTCCGTACGCCTGCTGCAAACCACTCCGGCAATCCTCGCCCACTGGCAGGAGCGTTTCCGCTACATCATGGTGGATGAATATCAGGATACCAACGCTTCCCAATACCTGCTGATTTCGCTGCTGGCCATGAAACATGGCAACATCTGCGTCGTTGGCGACGACGACCAATCGATCTACGGCTGGCGCGGCGCCGAGGTACAAAATATCCTCAACTTTGCCCAGGACCATCCCGGCTGCGTGACGATAAAACTGGAGCAGAACTACCGCTCCACCGGAGCAATCCTGGATGCCGCCAACTGTGTCATCAAAAATAATCCGGTACGAACGGACAAGGCGCTCTGGACCGCCGGCGGCAAAGGGCGCCAGATTGATCTGATTGTGGCAGGGAGTGAGGAGGAGGAAGCGGCGAAAGTCGTAGAGCAGATCATGCTGGAGCAGTATCGCGAAAAGCTGCGTTGGGCTGATCTGGCCATCCTCTACCGTTCCAACGCCCAGAGCCGCGCTTTCGAGGAAAAGCTGCGCCTGGAGCGCATCCCCTATGTCGTGATCGGCGGACAGCAGTTCTACGAGCGCAAAGAGGTCAAGGACGCCATCGCCTATCTGAAGGTGATTGACAACCCGAGCGATGAGGCGTCATTGCTGCGCATCATCAACTTTCCCCGCCGGGGCATCGGCGACACGACGCTGATAAAACTGAACCAGTGGTCGATGAATCATGACGTGCCGCTGTTTGAAACGCTGGGACGGGCGGGGGAAATCGAGGATCTTTCTCCAACTTGCCGAAAAACAGTCATCGGCTTTCACGCCATGATGAAAGATGTTATTGCCGGATTCACCAACATCAATATGGGGGCGCAGGTCAACACTCTCTTCAACCGTTTGCGGATCGAGGACGAATTGTATCGCACCCTGAACGATGCCAAACAGTCACGCAAGCGGATAGAGAATATCGAGCAGGTGGTCAACTCGCTGGCGGCTTACGAAGAGCAAACCCCGCGGGCCAATCTGTCGGCGTTTCTGGAGCGGATCTCGCTGATGGATGAGGACAAGCCGTCCGAAGACGGCAAGGAGCACGGTACCAACGCCGTCACCCTGATGTCGCTGCACTCCAGCAAAGGTCTCGAATTCAGCCACGTATGGCTGGTCGGGGTGGAGGAGAATCTGTTGCCGCACAAACGCTCGATCGAAGAGGACCCTACCGTGGCCGAAGAGCGCCGGCTCTGCTACGTCGGCATCACGCGGGCGAGGAAATACCTGACAATCTCGCGCTGCCAGACCCGCCGCAAGTACGGCGCGGTGGAGGGGCAAAAACCAAGCCGCTTTCTTGCCGAAATTCCGGAGCATCTGCTGAATAGCTCTGCGGGAGATGCTGAAGGTGATGCGGCGGCGCCGATCGATCTGGCTGAGGATTTTTTTGCGAGGATGCTTGGAGAATAAGGGACACAGCAGCTTCTGGAGGAGTTATGTCACACACATCACAGAACAGCGCAGCATACATCGCCACCCTGATGGCGGTCGACAAGAGCAACCTCCCGACCGACGGCGGTGAGCGCTTCAACCGCCTGATTTTCGCCCGCTCCCCCTATCTGCTGCAGCATGCCGAAAATCCGGTCAACTGGTATGAATGGGGAGTAGCGGCCTTTGACCGGGCCCGGAGCGAGAACCTGCCGATCCTGCTCTCGATCGGCTACGCCACCTGCCACTGGTGCCATGTCATGGCTCATGAATCATTCGAGGACCAGGAGGTTGCCGCGCTGCTGAACCGCCATTTCGTCTGCATCAAGATCGATCGGGAGGAGCGCCCCGATATCGATGATTTTTATATGGCCGTTGCGCAGATGATGACCGGTGGCGGCGGCTGGCCGCTGAATATCTTCATGACCTCGGATAAGCACCCGTTCATGGCGATAACCTACCTCCCCAAACGGGGGCGAGGAGGGATGAACGGCCTGATGGAACTGCTGGGCAACATCGCCACACTCTGGCGACAGCGGCCGGAGATGATCGAAAGAAACTGCCAGGGGATCATGGCGGCGCTGGAGGATGCACGGCAGCACCAGGGAGACAAAAGCTCCCCGGATACCATGGCCGCTGCAGAAAAAGCGTTGCAGCAGCTGAAGAGAATATATGACCCGAAGAACGGCGGTTTCGGGAGCGCCCCCAAGTTTCCGATGCCGATCTACCTGAGCTGGCTGATTGGACAGTATCTATCCCACCCTCACCCTGAGGGCGAGGGAGCTCTCAACATGGCGCTCCACACCCTGCGGCAGATGCGATCCGGCGGCATCTGGGATCACCTCGGTGGCGGTCTGCATCGTTATTCTGTTGACAGCAGCTGGCTGGCGCCGCACTTCGAAAAAATGCTTTACGATCAGGCGATGCTGGCCCGGGTAACTACTGAAGCCTTTCTGGCCACCGGAGAACCGTTCTACCGCACCATGACGGAAGAAATTTTTGCCTTTGTCGGGCGGGAGCTGCAATCAGCAGAAGGCGCCTTCTGCTCCGCTCTCGATGCCGATTCGGAGGGTATTGAAGGCAAGTTCTACGTCTGGGAGAAAAGAGAAATTGACGCCTGTCTCGGACCGGATGCCGAGCTATTCTGCCGCTATCATGCGGTGACGGATGAGGGGAACTTCGAGGGGCAGACCATCCTTACCGCTCCGGTAGCCCTTAATATATTTTGCCAACAGCAGCGGCTGAATGCTGAAGAAACTGGCAAACTGCTGGAACTGTGCCGTTCAAGGCTTTTGGAACAGCGAGAACGGCGCATCCGCCCCCTCCGGGACGACAAGATCATCACCTCCTGGAACGGCCTGATGATTTCGGCACTCGCTACAGCAGGGGTTATCTTCAACAAACCTGAGTACATCATCAGAGCCGCCCGGGCGGCCCACTTCATCCTCCATTCCCTCCGACGCGCCGATGGCAGAATCATGCGCAGCTATCTGAACGGGGCATCTGATGTCCCCGCTTTTCTGGAGGACTACGCCTTTTTGACAGGCGGTCTGCTGGACCTGTTTGAGGCGACTCTTGACCGCAACTGGCTGACTGAAGCACGCACGCTAGCGGAAGAGCTGCTGCGCCTTTTCCGACATCCTGTTTCGGGCGATTTTACCCTGACCGGTCACGATGCAGAGCAGATGCCGGCCCGCGTATCTTCCGATCATGACGGCGTGACGCCATCGGCCCTTTCCCGCACCGCCCATCTGCTGTATCGGCTTGCATGGATCGACGACAGACCTGGGCTGCTTGATTCTGCCCGCAAAGCGCTGGCAGGAATCAGCAGTGAAATTAGAGACAATCCGCTCGGACATCTGGGCGCTCTGCAGGTTCTCTCTCTTTTGGAGAACCAACCGGCAATTGCCACATTCACCGGCGAAACCGACACCACTGAAGCCTTCGCACTGAACGTTGATCTGCATCTTGCCCCAATCAAAAACCTGATTCTCCGCCGGAGTGATATACAACCGTCTCCACTCTCACTCTCTCTCTGTCTGCAAGGTACCTGTTACCCAACCGTTTCCACCGCAGATGAACTGAACCGGCTTCTTAAAGGCAGATTTGAATTGAGATTTGCCAGCGGCTCGTCGGGTATGATATAGCTTTTAATATTATTTCACCTTGCACCATCAGGAGTTTACGAACTTATGCTGACCGGAAAACAGAAACGACACCTGCGGGCCCTCGGGCACAAACTGAAACCCCTTATCCAGATCGGCAAAAAAGAGCTTGAAGCTGCTTTGATAGCCGAGGCTGCAGTTGCACTTGACCATCACGAATTGGTCAAGGTGAAACTTTTAGAGAGCTGCATACTGGATAAACATGAAGCGTCGGAGACCCTGGCCGAAGCCTGCCAGGCCGAGGTTGCCCAGATTCTGGGAAGGACCTTCCTCCTTTACCGTGCCGCTAAAACCCCTGTGATCATTCTTCCTAAAGCTGACGCACCCACAAAACCGTCCACGGCATCAACAGCGGCATGATCATCCGGGCCGTTTTATTTGATCTTGACGGCACTCTGGTCGATTCACTGGAAGATCTGACCGATGCTGTCAACCATATCAGGAGCGCCTACTCTCAGCCGCCGCTGACAGCAGAAGCTGTGCGTCTGAAAGTCGGCAAGGGCTCGCGCAATCTGATACAGCAGGTATTGCCTGATGTTACAGACTCCGATATTGATCACGTTCTCGGCATGTTTTTAGAATTCAACAGGGAGCATATTGCCGATAAAAGCCGCCTCTATCCCGGAATTCAGGAATTACTCCAGGAATTTGCAGCCCGAGATATCAAGATGGCGATCATTTCGAATAAGAATGAGGATCTGAGCTCACTGATACTGCAGACTCTCGGCATTAATGACATGTTTGAAAGCGTTTGCGGCGGAGACACCTACCCGGAAAGAAAACCTTCCCCCCTCCCCTTGCTGAGAGTGGCCGAAAGGCTGGGGATTGCACCGCACGAGTGTGTAATGGTTGGTGACAGCATCAACGACATCCAGGCGGGGCAGCAGGCCAATATCGCCTCAATTGCCTGTACCTGGGGATATGGGAGCAGGGCTGAGCTGACCGGAGCAGGAGCTTTTGCAAATTCTCCGCAGGAGTTGTTTGCAGCTGTAATCGGGGGAGCAAGGTAACTGCCTATGAACGGGTGGAATGGCACGATACTTCACGTTAACCTGACAAGCGGCAGCTTTCACTATGAGGAAATCTCCCACACGCTACGGGAGGAATATGTGGGTGGTCGCGGACTTGGCGTGCGTCTGATGCGCGACCATTATCAGCTTGATCCGTTCGAACCAGCCATGCCGCTGATCTTTGCCGTAGGGCCGTTATGCGGCACGCCAGCTCCGACTTCCGCCCTTCTTTCCGTTGTGTCGCGATCGCCGTTGACCGGCACAATCTTCGATTGTTCCGCCGGCGGAAGCTTTGCCTGGCAACTGAAGGCGGCCGGCCTTGATGCACTTTTTATCACCGGGAGGAGCTCCTCGCCGGTCATACTGACGGTAGCACCCGATGCGACCCAAATCCTGCCAGCCGGGCCGCTGTGGGGAAGTGACATCCCGACAACCGTTGAAGCACTCAAAGAGCGGGGGAGCGTAGCCGCAATCGGCCCGGCTGGCGAGAATGGCGTCCTCTTTGCGAACATCATGATGGGGGAAGGGAATTCAGTCGGTCGCGGCGGACTGGGCGCTGTTATGGGGAGTAAAAACCTTAAAGCGGTGACGGTGAACGGAGTGGGCAAAACCGGCATTGCCGATCCGGCGCTGTTTGAAAAAGCCCACCAGGATATCATGCGCCTTTTCAAGGCCTCTCCGGTTATCTTCGGCCCTCTTGGCCTTTCCGAATTTGGCACCCCGATGCTTGTTGATCTGATAGCCGGGCGCCGCATGGCCCCGACCGAAAATTTCCGCAAAACCAGTTTCGAACACTCTGTCAACTATTCCGCCCCGACCATTAAAAATATCTACAGAGCAACGAAGGAAGGCTGCTGCGGCTGTCCGATCCAGTGTAAAAAGATATCCGAAAGCGGCAATCCTCTCCCGGAATATGAAACTCTTGCCGCTTTCGGCGCGCTTAACAATATAGATTCCCTGCAGACGATTGTTGCCGCGAACGACATCTGCAACAAACTGGGGATGGACAGCATATCAGCGGCAGCAACCCTCTCTGCCTGGGGAGAAATCAGGGGGGCCTTTCCAGACGACGGTGAGATACCCGTACTGCTGAACGACATCGCCCACCGGCGGCGGGATGGAGAAATCCTCTCCCTCGGTTCACGCCGCCTCGCAGAAATGCTGGGACTACCGGAACTTTCCATGAGTGTCAAGTCACTGGAACTCCCGGGTTACGATCCACGCGGAGCGTACGGCATGGCACTGTCGTACTGCACGAGCAACCGGGGCGGATGCCACTTGAGCGCTTATCCGATTTCCCATGAGATCCTGCGCAAACCGGTACCGACCGACCGGTTTTCATTCTCCGGCAAGGCCCGCATCATCAGCATCGCCGAGGATATCAACGCCGCCGTAGATTCATTAGCTGTCTGCCAATTTGCCTTATTAGGCGCCAGCCTTGAAGAGTATGCCGAACTGTTGACCGCCGTCACCGGAGTTAAATATTCACCGCAGCGCCTGACAGCTATTGGGCGACGAATAGTGCTGACCGAGCGTTATTACAACTGTACCAATGGTTTTTCACGCATCGACGATATCCTGCCGGAGCGTTTTTTTACAGAACCTGGCAGCAGCGGCGATGGCATCAATATTCCTCCTCTTGATACAGTACGGCTTGAGGAAGAGCTGGACAAATATTACCGTATCCGGGGTTTGAATAAAAATGGCTGCTTTGATGACGATTATTTTATAGAGAGGCAACCGTGAATCTGTTCGGCCTGAGCAAGGCTCCTGTTTCTTCCACCCCTACCGGCAACAAAGGCACCGGCGAACTTGGCGAAGAAATAGCTGTAAACTTCATATTCAATCTCGGCTACCGGATCATTGAGCGTAACTTCCGCTGCAAGGGGGGAGAAGTCGACATTATCGCCCGTGATCCCGGGGACAAAAGCCTCGTCTTTATTGAGGTAAAAGCCCGGCGTGGTCTTTCTTACGGTGTGCCGCAACTGGCAGTAACCCCATTTAAGCAGCGCCAGATTTCCAAAGCGGCGCTGACCTGGCTCTCGAAAAACCGGCTGCATGACACCAACGCGCGGTTTGACGTAATTGCCATTTTGTTGCATACTGACGGCCTGTATGCCATTGATCACATCAAAAATGCCTTCGACCTGGCTTATCAGTAAGATAGAAATTATCCTGTTTATCAGGGTTAAAAGGAGTCGCCATGGATTTCACCGCTGTTCTGGCTCAGACAAAACCAAAACTTGGCTGCGTTGCCGACAATCTGGCAGCCATTAAAGAACAGGTCGTAAAAGCGCGGGAAGCCGGGGCCGACCTGATTGTTTTCCCTGAACTGGCGCTGTCCGGCTATTTCCTTAAAGACCTTGTTCCTGAAGTGGCGCTGAGAATTAATTCTCCCGAGATAAGCGGCCTGGTCGAACTTTCCACCGGGATATCCATCGCCATCGGCTTTGTCGAAGAGACCGATGACTATCACTTCTTTAACTCGGCCCTGTACCTTGAAAACGGGAAAATTCGCCATCTGCACCGCAAAGTATATCTCCCGACCTACGGCCTGTTTGATGAGCAGCGTTACCTGGCGCACGGCGAGTCGTTTCGTGCGTTTGATACGAAATTCGGCCGGTTCGGCATGCTGATCTGCGAGGACATGTGGCACCTGTCAGCCTCCTATATACTCGCCATGGATGGTGCAACAACACTGATCTGCCTTTCAAGCAGCCCGGCTCGCGGCATTGATGGTGACTCACTCGGATCGGCCTCGGCCTGGCAGAAACTTGTCTCGACGACTGCCATGTTTCTCAATTGCCGGGTCCTCTACAGCAACCGGGTCGGCTTTGAAGATGGCGTCAATTTCTGGGGTGGTTCTGAATACATCGCACCATCGGGTGAATCAATCGCCCGTGGAGCGCTTTTAGAGGAGGACTTCGTCACCGCCAGGGTCGCTGAAGGAGCGCTCCGCCGGGAACGTATCTTTTCACCGATGATGCGTGATGAAAATCTGTTTGTGACGATGCAGGAACTTGGGCGCATTGCACACGAAAGGAGACGATGATGGCTGGTTTAATCGCCAACACAGAACTATTAAGAAAACTTCTGGTCGGCTTCGTAAAGGACGAAGTCCGCAAGGTCGGCATCAGCAAAGTAGTACTGGGGCTTTCGGGTGGAATTGACTCGGCACTGGTTGCTTTCATCGCAGCCGAAGCGCTTGGCCCCGAGAATGTCCACGCTATCTGTATGCCCTACAGTAGCAGTAATCCGGAAAGCGAGGCTCACGCCAGGCTGGTGGCGATGTCGTGCGGAATCAACTTTTCGGTACTGCCTATAACAGCAATGGTGGACGCTTATTTCGGCATGTTCCCCGTTGCGGACAATATGCGGCGCGGCAACAAAATGGCCCGCGAGCGAATGACGATTCTTTTTGATCATTCGGCGCTGCTGCACGCACTGGTGCTTGGCACCAGCAATAAAACCGAACTGCTGCTCGGGTACGGCACCCTCTATGGAGATATGGCTTCTGCATTGAACCCGATCGGTGATATCTACAAAAGCCAGGTTTGGCAACTATCTGCCGCAATGGGAATACCGGCTGCGGTGATCGAAAAGCAGCCGTCCGCAGATCTCTGGGCCGGACAGACTGATGAAGAGGAGTTGGGGTTCTCGTACCGTCAGGCAGATGAACTTCTATATCAGATGGTGGACCAGCGCCTTACGAAGCCGGAACTGGTTGCCGCAGGTTTTGGCCGCGAGTTTGTCGAGACTATTTATTCAAAGATTCAAAGCTCCCATTTCAAACGGCGCCTTCCGATCATTGCCAAGGTTTCAAACCGTACGATTGACCGCGATTTCAGATATGCGAGGGACTGGGGGAAATGACCAACTGGGCTGACAATATCCCTGCCTATTCAAGAGAATCAGCACGGATCAAGCAGAACAATCCGGCACAAAAAACTGCGACTCAAGGTAGTGACGGCATCGTACGTTTGCGGCGTGAAGTCAAGGGGCGCGGGGGCGGTACGGTTATTGTCATCAGCGGCATTCCGCTTACATCTCCACAGATCAAGGAACTGGCAGGAGTTCTCAAGAAAAAATGCGGTTGCGGCGGGACAGTCAAAGACGGTGTTATTGAAATCCAGGGGGATCACC
Organism: Deltaproteobacteria bacterium; assembly: GCA_019162745.1. Taxonomy (GTDB): domain Bacteria; phylum Desulfobacterota; class Desulfuromonadia; order Geobacterales; family Pseudopelobacteraceae; genus JACRCG01. The sequence goes on from JAFLLC010000157.1 coordinate 29,106, forward strand.
GGGAGGCCTTGTCAACCGAATTACAGGCGCGCGGCTTTAAAGTAAAACTGGCGGGAGGATAGCGAAACAGAGATAAATACCATCATTACTCAATAATTTCTTGACCTATCAGTCATTATCACCTATCTTTGTAAATCTTTTTATTCAAGTAAATAACGGCCATGATCAATCGCTTCATGGTTCAAGACAGATGCGAGAGTGGCGGAATTGGCAGACGCACCAGACTTAGGATCTGGCACCTCAGGGTATAGGAGTTCAAGTCTCCTCTCTCGCACCATCCAGTTTATCGATGTTTGTTCCGATTCACTTCACATGCAAACATTACATTTCACTATAGAAGAGGACAGCTACCATGCAGGTTCACGTCGAAGACATCAGCTCGGTTCAAAAAAAGATCACTATTGAAATCCCCGTTGAACGAGTTAACGAAGAGATCGAAAAAGCGTATTCAGCAATCCAGAAAAAAGCCAAGATACAGGGATTCCGTCCCGGTAAGGCGCCGATGCAGCTCATCAAACGCACTTACAGTGATGCGATGCGCGATGATGTCATGCGCCGTTTATATCAGGATACCCTCTACAAAGCTATGGATGAGCACAAGGTCGAACCGCTTGATTCTCCCACTATAGAAAGCGACATACTCGAAGCGGGTGTTCCTTTTAAATACAGTGCGCTTTTTGATGTCATGCCGCAGATATTGTTAAACGAATATACCGGACTGATTGTGAATAAGGAAAAATACGTTGCCAATCCCGAAAGCATTGATGGCGAATTGAAACGTATGCAGGAAAACATGGCGCAACTCATTCCGCTTGACGAAGATGCAGCCATTGAAAACGGACATACCGTATCTGTCGATTATTCGGTGGCTGTAGAGGGTTCACCTGAGGAAAACAGCGGAGCTCAGACCGCCGAGGTTGAGGTAGGGACCGGCAAGCTGATTCCTGGCTTTGAAGAGCAATTAATCGGGCTGAAAGCGAGTGAGTCCAAAGAGTTTACCCTTGAACTCCCAGCCAACGGTGACGACGCTGAAGCTACCGGAAAGAAAGGTATATTTTCAGTAACCGTTAAAGAAATCAAGCGCAAGGAACTCCCTGAACTTGATGACGAATTTGCCCAGCAGTTCGGTGAATATAACACCATGGCAGATCTTCGTGAGAAAATGACCGAGTATCATGAAAAGCACGAGCAAGAGCGCATTGAAAATGAGCTTAAAGAGCGGGTAATCCAGGCCTTGATCAAGAAGAATCCGCTTGATGTCCCCGAGTCAATGGTAAAACGGCAACTTGACCATATGTTCGAGAACCTCAAAAACCGCCTTAAGAGCCAACAGATGACTCTGGATATGATGGGACTCGACGCAGAAGGCTTTCGCGCCCGCTTTCGTGACGACGCCATTGACAAGGTCAAAGGCGGCTTATTATTGATGGCTTTAGTGGAAAAAGAGAATATATCCGTATCTGATGATGACTTGGCTTCACACTACGAAAAAATTGCCGCCGGAAATGCTGAAATGCTGGATCGCATCAAGGAATATTACTCCTCCAACCAGAATGCAAAGCACTCAATCATCTCGGAAATAAAAGAGGATAAGGCCATTTCGTACCTGATTGATCATGCCGTGGTCACCGACGTTACCGCAGAGCAACTTAAAACCGCCTAAGAGGACTTTACATGTATATTCCAATGGTTGTAGAGCAGAGCGGCAGGGGCGAGCGAGCGTATGATATTTATTCTCGTCTGCTTAAAGAGCGGATCATTTTTCTTGGTGGACCTATTGACGATACTGTAGCCAACCTCATCATCGCACAGATGCTTTTTCTTGAGGCTGAAGATCCGGATAAAGATATCCACCTGTATATCAATTCACCGGGGGGGGTTGTCACCGCTGGTATGGCTATTTTTGACACCATGCGCTATATCAAGGCTCCCGTGTCGACTATTTGTGTCGGGCAGGCGGCTTCCATGGGAGCGATACTGTTAACAGCAGGTGAAAAGGGGAAACGCTTCAGTCTCAGCCACTCAAGGATCATGATTCACCAGCCTCTGGGAGGTTTCCAGGGTCAGGCGACCGACATCAGTATTCACGCCAAAGAAATCCTGCGGATGAAAGATGAATTGAACGGAATTCTGGCCGAATTATCGGGACAGAAAAAAGAAAAAGTTGAAGCAGATACTGAACGAGACTTCTTTATGTCTGGCGAAGACGCAAAAGAGTATGGCCTGATCGACGCTATTTTCACGCGTAAACCGACCACTGGAGACACATTATGAGTCGTAGCAGCACAGTGCAGGAGCATCTGACCTGCTCATTCTGCGGAAAAAGTCAGGAAGATGTAAAAAAACTTATTGCCGGACCAACCGTTTTTATCTGTGATGAATGCATTGAACTCTGTAATGACATCATTGCGGAAGAGATGAAATTAGAAGAGGCAACCGGGCCGGACCTGAAAAAACTTCCCAAACCACGAGAAATCAAAAACATTCTGGACGAATACGTCATCGGTCAGGAAATGGCCAAGAAAGTCCTTTCTGTCGCAGTGTATAATCACTACAAAAGAATTGAAACCGGCGGCAAGCCTGGCGATGTTGAAATGCAGAAGAGTAATATTCTGCTGTTAGGCCCTACCGGCTCCGGAAAAACACTCCTTGCTCAGACTCTGGCCCGGATTCTTAAAGTACCATTCGCAATGGCGGATGCGACCAATCTTACCGAAGCAGGGTATGTTGGTGAAGATGTCGAAAATATCATCCTCACACTGTTACAAGCGGCAGACTATGATGTGGAACGTGCCCAGAAAGGCATAGTCTACATTGATGAGATTGATAAAATTGCCCGTAAATCCGACTCACCTTCGATCACCCGCGATGTTTCTGGTGAAGGGGTCCAGCAGGCGCTCCTCAAGATCATTGAAGGCACAGTAGCCAGTATTCCACCGAAAGGCGGCAGAAAGCATCCGCAGCAGGAGTTCATGAAAGTTGACACCACAAATATCCTGTTTATTTGCGGTGGAGCCTTTGCCGGACTGGAAACTGTTATACAGCAGCGCATCGGGAAAAAGTCTCTCGGCTTTGGAGCTGACATAAAGAAGCGCGAAGAGAAAAAGCTCGGTGAGCTTCTGAAGAGCCTCACTCCCGAAGACCTTCTGAAGTACGGATACATCCCTGAGTTCATCGGTCGTCTCCCCATGCTGGCCACTCTGACTGAGCTGGATGAGGAGGCATTGGTACAGATACTGAAAGAGCCGAAGAATTCTTTAGTAAAACAATATCAGAAACTTTTTGATCTTGAGAATGTGCGCCTGAGATTTACTGACGGCTCATTGGTCGCCATCGCTAAAGAAGCTCTGAAACGCAACACCGGAGCACGTGGATTGCGTGCAATTTTGGAAAACTCAATGCTCGATATAATGTATGACATTCCTTCACAACCGAATGTGCAGGAAGTTGTCATCAATGAAGATGTCATATATCGCAAGGAAAAACCGATTATAGTTTATGAACAGGAATTAAAAGAGGCTGCCTGATTTCGCCTTTAATTCAAATCGTTAGACAGATTTTATCTGATAAAACCGGTACAGTTTACTCGTATAAC
>JAFLLC010000002.1 GCA_019162745.1 Deltaproteobacteria bacterium
GGTTTTAAATCATAAATCATAACGTTGAAAAAACGTTTGTTTAAGCTCCACGAAAAACCCTCTATTTAAAGCAACCCAGAAAGCTTTGTTTCTAAATCGTGAGTAATCGTGAAGCCATAAAAGTTTTTTATTTTTTTATCGATGGGTCTCAAAAAGCGGCCGGGATAGGCTTTCTCGTAAGTGTCTCCGTATAATTGCTGTCAATAATTTGGCAATATTCCTCTTGATGAAGTACCACAGGGGCTCCAATACAGCAATGATGGGCATCATAATAAACGGCGCCTAAATTGCATAAATAAACTGTGGCTGAAAACCAAGTTGCCTTGTGTTGTTTATGGTGGTTGCTGAGGCGTGTGTGAGAGTGTGTGGCGGTAAGCTTAGATGACAGTTCAGTTAATATGGGGAGCCCTGATTTTCTTGGGATCTCATTTATAAAGGCGACTATGGCAACAGTAAAAAAAACTCTGATATGCGGCGTGTCTGGTCAGGATGGTGCATATCTGGCAAAGCTGCTCGTTGAAAAAGGGTATCAGGTCTTCGGAACAGCCCGGGATGCCCAGATGTTAACCTTCCCGAACCTGAAGACTGTCGGCGTTAAGGATAAGGTCACCTGCCTATCCATGACGCTCACAGATTTTCGGAGTGTGATCCAGACGCTGGTAAAGGTCCAGCCGGACGAAATCTATAATCTGGCAGGACAGAGTTCGGTCGGGCTCTCTTTCGACCAACCGGTTGAAACGCTGGAAAGTATCAGCGTTGGTGTTCTGAATCTGCTGGAGGCGCTCCGGTTCACCGGCATCAAGGCACGGCTATACAACACCGGATCGAGCGAATGTTTTGGCAATACCGGTGGAGTGCCCGCCGATAAAGAGACCCCCTTTCGCCCCCGCAGTCCGCATGCTGTAGCAAAAGCGACCGCCTTCTGGGAAGTCGCCAACTATCGTGAAGCCTATAACCTGCATGTCTGTACCGGCTCCTCTTCAACCACGAATCTCCATTACGGCCAGAACGATTTGTCACCCGCAAGATTGTCCTGGCTTCCGGCCGAATTGCAGCAGGGAGCAAAGAAAAACTTTCTCTGGGGAATATCTCCATCGCCCGTGACTGGGGCTGGGTGCCGGAATATGTCGAGGCCATGTGGCGAATTCTTCAGCAGGATGAACCGGAGGATTACGTGGTGGCCACCGGTGAGACCCATACACTGGAGGAGTTTGTAGCCGAAGCCTTCAGTTGTGTCGGACTGGATTGGCGTGAACATGTCATCACCGATCCAACGCTGTTGCGCCCATCCGAAATAATGGTCAGCCGGGCAAACCCCGTCAAGGCAGTTGAGCGACTGGGCTGGCAGGCGCGATATAAAATGGGGGATGTTGTCAGAATGATGGGAGAGGTGTGATGACTAAAAACATAAGTAAAGTTTATATAATAGCCGAAGCTGGTGTCAATCATAATGGCAATTTAAACCTAGCAATACAGCTTGTTGACGCGGCAAAAATAGCTGGTGCAGATTGCGTTAAATTTCAGACATTTAAGGCTAAAGACGTAGTAACGGCATCTGCAACAAAGGCACAGTACCAGCTTGAGGTTACTGACAATAATGAATCACAACTACAGATGCTTAAAAAACTTGAGCTCGACTTTGATGCCCATCTGGCACTTATCGAATACTGCCGAAAAGTTAATATTGAATTTCTCTCAACTCCTTACAGTGTTGCGGATATAAAGTTTCTGACGAAACTCGGAGTGGTTTCCTATAAAGTTGCATCCGGTCAAATTGTGGAACCTGCTTTTCTACAAGCCGTTGCCAAAACCGGAAAAATGATATTTCTTTCCACAGGGATGGCCACCTTGGCTGAGGTTGATGACGCCGTCCGAACTATTCGGGCAACCGGTAACGACCAGCTAGTTTTACTGCAATGCACGACAAATTATCCTTCACGCCTTCAAGATGCCAACCTTTTGACAATCCCAACCATGGCAGCGGCCTTCGGAACAGTAATGGGATACTCAGATCATACCCAATCAGACACCGCCTGCCTTGTAGCAATCGGCCTTGGGGCAAGAGTGATTGAGAAACACCTTACCCTCGACAGATGTCTCCCGGGCCCTGACCATGCCGCTTCGGCCACCCCTGAAGAGTTCAAACGCCTCTGTATGACAATCCGTGAAGCTGAACTAACGTTAGGTTCACAAATGAAGGAACCGTGTGAGGTAGAGGTTATAAATGCTCGTGGTATGAGGCGTAGTCTTGTTGCTTCTCGTCGGATCAAAGTGGGTGAAATCATCAGGGAGAATATGCTGACCTGCAAGCGACCAGGTACCGGAATTAGTCCAAAACTGCTGCCTGAAGTGGTCGGTTGCATAGCAACACGGGATATTAAGATAGACGAACTTATAACCTGGGCTGTATGTGGTGACCGCAAATGAATGATCTTCTTGTCTCAAGATTGTCACCGAATGATGCATCGGCACTTTCCATACTACTGACGGCCGACGGAAATGAGTACCAGCAGTACTTCATTCCTTTTGCCACCGACATAAAAAGTTTGAAAGAAAGACTAGCTTCAGTTTGCGAGGATCGCTATTGGGGTGTTTGGTTTGAAAGTAACCTGGCAGGTTTTTTCATGATGCGCGGCTTTGACGAAGGTTATCAGCGACCATCTTTTGGGGTTTACATTGCTAGCTCCCATTCCGGGAAGGGCCTTTCCAGATTAGCTCTTGATTACTGCATGAGCTGGTGCAGGATGAACCACATAGGGGCAATGATGCTGAAGGTCCATCCCGACAACCGCTATGCCAGGCAAACATACGAAAAAGCGGGCTTTACAGTTAACAGCACCTGTTCGCGAACCGGGCATACAATTATGGAGAAGCACTGGAGCGAAGGAGAATGAGTTGTTACATCTCAACGGGATGCTTCCAGACTAAAGATTTGAAAGAGATTGTGGCGCTTGCTTGTAAGCATGATTTTGACCTCGAACTCAGCTCATCGCTGTCGTTTTCCCCCGCCATGCTTGAGCCGATATTCCATTCAAAAACAAAGGTTGACTATCTCATACATAATTATTTCCCACCGCCCGCTGTACCTTTTGTCCTTAACCTTGCATCCAGTGACCCTGACACACACAGCCGTAGCGTCAATCTCTGCTTAGAGGCAATCAAATTGTGTGCAGACATCGGTGCACCCTGCTATAGCGTCCATGCCGGCTTTGCAATGGAGATGGAACTTGGCATGCTGGGGAAGCCGCATTTGCAGAAGTCTGCTTGTTCAACAGCAAAAGCGGATCGTGAAAAGGCATATCAAACATTCGTTGAAAGCATCCGCAAGCTTGCCAAATATGCTGCCGAGAAACAGGTCAGTCTGCTTGTGGAAAACAATGTGTTGGCGGTCGAAAACATCGCAAGTGATGGTACTTTTCCCTTGTTGCTGGCAGATGTGGATGAAATTAAGGGGTTTTTTAAAGACCTGCGCTGCTCGGAGGTCGCTCTTTTACTTGACGTAGGGCACGCAAAGGTATGCGCTGAAACTCTTCAAATTAATTTACAATCTTATTTCGATGAACTGGAACCATTTATCAGATGCTTGCATCTGAGCGACAATGATGGTCGACGGGACAGTAACCATCCTTTCAGTACGAGGTCCTGGTTCGTCCCATATTTGAAAAAATTTGAACACATACCGATGGTTATAGAAGTCTATAATTGCACTATTGCGGAAACATTAGAACAACGTGACTTAATTATGAATCTACTTAATTAAAATACCTGTGTGATTGGGGCCAATGCTTTATGAAAAAGGATTTCAGTTCACTCCTTGTTACAACTGACGTAACAGTTAAGGATGTCCTAGCAGCACTTGACAAGAATGGGAAGGGTGTGGTGTTTCTTGTTGATCATGATCAGATTATGAGGGGTTTGCTCACTGATAGTGATATGCGGCGGGCATTATTAAAAGGTGCATCAATTTCCGATCCAGCAGAATTATACATGAATCGTGATTTTGTTTCCGGTACGTTACCCAAAGATAAGCCAGAAAACATTACGTTACTAAATGAAAAAATTTGTAGTCTGCCCATTTTGAACCCATCGGGGCGTGTGGTAGATTTGCTACGCCTGACTGATTTGTGGCGGCTTCCTGTGATGGAACCGGTCCTAAAGGGCAGAGAAATGGAATATGTTCTTGATTGCCTTAATACCAACTGGATTTCTTCACAGGGAAAATATGTTGAGCAGTTCGAGGAAAAATTCCGCACATATATTTCAACCGATCACGCATTGAGTGTGTCTAACGGAACAGTCGCCTTACACCTTGCAATGGCTGCACTAGGAATTGGTCGAGGAGATGAGGTAATAATTCCAGATCTGACCTTCATTGCCCCTGCTAGCATGACAGTTCTGTGTGGTGCCAAGCCTGTTTTTGTGGATGTCGATCGCTCCACATGGACAATAGATCCGGAAAATATCGAGGTTCACATAACTCCTAGGACAAAGGCTATTATTGTTGTACATCTATATGGACATCCCTGTGAAATGGATCCGATCATGGAGATAGCAAGGCGGCATGGGCTCTATGTCATAGAAGATTGTGCAGAAGCCTTGGGTGCCGAATACAAGGGGCGTAAAGTTGGCGCCATTGGGGATGTCGGGACCTTCAGTTTTTTTGCAAATAAAGTGATTACTACAGGAGAGGGTGGCATGCTGACAACCAGCAACCCTGAACTTTACAATACCTTGCGATTACTCCGCGACCATGGCATGTCCCGTGAAAAACGATATTGGCATCTTGTCGCCGGTTTTAACTATCGACTTACCAACCTTCAGGCGGCTATTGGGCTTGCCCAGTTGGAGAGAATTGATGATTTTTTGAGATACCGGGGAGAAGTGGTGAGTCGTTACTCCGCTCAATTGAAGGATGTTGAAGGAATTGTACTCCCACCACAGAAGGAATGGGCCAAAAATATCTACTGGCTCTATTCGATTCTTGTTGATAAAGAGGCAACGGGTATTGATCGTGACACTTTAATGGGACATCTTTCCGTGCACGGTATCGACACAAGACCGTTATTCTACCCTCTACACAAACAACCTCCATTTCCTGATGAGGCCGACAATAGCTTTCCAAATGCTGATTGGCTTTCATCCTGTGGCTTGAGTTTGCCTACCTCAAACAATATCAAACTGGAAGATGTGGATAAGGTCTGTGCGGTAATCTGTTCCGCCACGAAAAATAAAAGCCTTTTTCGAAAATATGAGTTCGGGAAAGACTCATGATGGGCGCCAGTGTGACCCAAATCAAGGAGGTTTCTTCGTGATCGGAGCGGAACGTCCCACTAATCCTCGAATTTTGTTTATAAATATAAATCCCCGCCCCGAATGGAGTCGGGACAAGACACTTATTTACTTCAATAATGGTCTTTGCCAAGTTATGACCCACGTTAAGAAATCTGGCTATAATTTCGACCTTCTCGATTTTTCAGTAACTCCAATTCGTAAGGACGAATTTGTCGAGCATATATCACAGGGGCGTTTTGATGTTGTTGCTTTTGGCGGTATGGTGCACACTCTGTGGCAAATGAAAGAAATCGCAACGCTGGTTAAGTTGGTGAGTCCGGAATCCTGCGTAGTTGTTGGTGGATACGCAACCATGCTTGAGAAAGATGCGGTGTTGCAATGGACCTGTGCAGATGTTGCTATCAGGGGAGAGGGTGAATTCGCCTTAGTGGATCTTTTGGAGCGAATGAAGCAGGGCAGGGATTTTGATGGAATTCCGGGCGTTGCATATAAAGACCGAGAAGGTGTTATACACCCTGCTACCATACGAAAACCTGACCTACCACTTGACCAGAAGGGGTTTCCGGAGTGGGATCTTTTTGATATAGAAGCATATATCCAGTCAGGAAGTAAGCTTGTCAGTCATCATCTGGGAGCCCTTCGTAATCTGAGATTTTTCCCTATAATTACCACAAGAGGGTGTCCATTCCGATGCACATTTTGTAGTAATAATCCAATTATACAGGCGCACAACCCTTATCGTCGGCATTCTCCCGCCTTTGTTGCAGCCATGATCAAGGAGTTGCATGATCACTACTCCATCAATCACTTTAAATTTCTTGATGAGCTCTCCTTTCTTACAAAGTCAGATGTTGAGCTACTGCTTGATGAATTGGATCTTCTGAATCTAGATGTTACCTTTGAAGCCATTTGTAGGGTTGGTCTTTTTGGAGAAAGTGATCTGGCGCTGGCGCAGCGAATGAAGGCAGCCGGATTCTACAGGCTTTTTTATTCGCTTGAATCCGGTAGCCCCAGAATTCTGCAACTAATGAATAAGCAGATTTCCATCGAGGCTTTTTCCACCCAGAAGCAAGTTTTGGATGCAGCAGGTATAAGTTCTGGCACAAATGTAATTGTTGGGTATCCAACTGAAACAGAGGAGGATATAGCTCAAACATTTAAAGTATGTCGCGAGAATGCTATTTTACCCAGCGTATGCTTTCTCCTGCCAATCCCAGGGTCCGAAATTTATGATCTCGCCCTTCGAGAAGGTTATATAGAAAATGAACAAAAATACATTTTTGATATTGGCGAGCAGCAATATCTCAAAATTAATATGACTGACCTTACGGATGAACAGCTTTATTCCTGTACAGTGAATCATTTAAAGAAGATCAGGGATGCATTGTCACTTGATGTTCCAGATGAGAATCTCATCTGCTCTGTCAATATTGGCGGAAAGCAGAATGGCAAGAAAACCTTATTTGTTAGTTGAGGACTAAATATGGCTTTAAATATGAACAGCGTTCTCGGAATCATTCCCGCCAGAGGAGGAAGTAAGCGGCTGCCGCACAAGAATATACTGCCTCTGGCAGGAAACCCCTTGATATCGTACACTATAAATGCCGGCCTATATTCTCACTATATAGATGAATTGATGGTTTCAACAGATGACAATGAAATAGCCAGAATTTCAGTTAATTTTGGAGCAAAAGTGCCGTTCATTAGGCCTCCCGACTTGGCACAGGATGATACGAGCACCTTTGCTGTAGTTCAGCATGTTATTGATTACTACAAAAACGAGGAAGGTAAGTTATTTGAATATATAGTGCTTTTGCAACCGACGTCACCTTTGAGGGATGGAGTGGACATCGATAACGCCATGTCATTAATGCAGGCCAACAAAGCTGATGCTGTGATTTCTGTTAGCCAGCCCGATCACACACCTCTGTGGTGTAACACTTTGCCAGAAGATTTGTCGATGGAAGGTTTTTTGAGAGATGACGTGAAATTCAAAAGAAGCCAGGAACTGGACCGATATTATCGACTTAATGGTGCAATTTACATTTGTAAAACATCCAGATTACTTGAAGAAAAAACCTTTTTCCTGAAAAACCGTATATATGCCCACATCATGAAACAAGAGAAATCTATCGATATAGACACCATGCTTGACTTGATGCTCTGTGAAATTTTACTATCAGAAAGAATGTCAGCAAATGTCTCCTGAGAGCTTTGTAAATGAACTTGCATGGGGATTTCCGCGAAAATTAAACAACCAGGCTTGGCCAAAGGGATAAAACTAAGGAAACCATGAACTATTACTTGATACAGGCTCTCAAAGAAATTGAATTGGCTAACTTTGTTGAAGCCGATAAACTCTGCCGATCAAGTTTGGAGTCGGCCGGAACATCATCAGATGCCTATCGCACACTTGGTCTCGTGTATCTGAGGCAACAGAAATTCAACGAAGCTATTACCTGTCTGGAAACCGCGTTTGCTCTTGACGAAACTGATTTCCAGACTGGCACATTGCTTGTGCAAGCCTATGAGAGTGCAAGCAAACCGCGTGATGCCGCCGAACTCAACAAGAACCGTTTACGCTATTTCCCCAGCAATGCTGAGATAACCAAACACGTTGTCAATTACTATCAGCAGGATGGCACCTTTGATCAAAAAATTCAGGGGATCCGTTCCTTTGTAAAAAAACAAACTTTTGCTAATCCTGATAAAAAACAGCGTGTTCTGTTCGGCATGTCATTCACAATTTATCCACCTTGTAGAGTCCATGACTTTCTACTCTCCCAATCTCTTATCCTCCGTGGTGCTGAGATAATCCCTCTTGTCTGTGGCATGGCCCAGGAGGGTGAATGTAACGTATTCGGCGGCATCTGGGGGGGGATGACCGGTGATCCTGAACATGACTGCAATAAATGCCTTAGTAACTGCCAGACATGCATGGAAGCGGACAATAAACTCTGGAGAGAATGGGCGGAGATTGAACCAGTTGCAGTGAGCAGGTACGTTACCCCTGCACTGTGTGAAGAGAAGAAACATCTGGTGGCGCAGATGGACCTGTCTGACTATCGAAACATGGTATTCGACGGTATGCCCATAGGCCATTGGGCAAGCGATGTGATCCGCAATAACTATATGGTCGGTGATGACTCACTGGTTCCCGATCTGCCAAGGCAGGTGAGGCATTTTTTCTTCAACATTCTTCTCATGATTGAAGGTTGCCGACAGGCATTGCAGGATATCTGCCCGAATGTGATCGTGTCCAATGACAGTTACTATTACCAGTGGGCAATTTTGGAAGAGTTGGCCAGACGCCAGAATATCCCCTTCTATTCCCACTGGCAGGGGGGAAGGCGCATCGGCTGGTGTTACGCCTATAATGAACCTTCCATGGAGTTGAATCTAAGCCGTTGTTGGCCTTCATTCAGGGAAGTTCCCCTGCTTCCGTTTGAAGAACGCATCGTTGACGACTTTCTCACAGCCCGCCCCACTGGCGGTACCATGACGCTTAATACCGCTGATCCTACCCAAAACAGTGACAGTCATGCCATAGAGGAAATCGATTTTTCAAAACCAACCGTACTATTGGCAGCCAATGTCATCTGGGACTTGGCCGCCCTTAATCGGGAGGTGCAATTCAATGACATGATTGACTGGGCATGCCAGACGATCGAATTTTTCAGAAGGTACCCTCATTGGCAGCTGATTATAAAGCCGCATCCGGGCGAACTTAACAAAAGTCTGCCCGCAACCCGCCAACTTCTCGCTGAGGAGATCGCCAAAAGGATTCCACAGTTGCCGCCAAATGTGGTGGTCTGCAGCCCCCTGACCCAACTTAGTGTTTACGACCTCATTCCTCATGTAAGGTTCGGATTGGTATTCACATCCACCGTTGGTCTGGAAATGGCCTGCCGGGGTATGGCTGTTGTGACCGGCGGCGTGTCTGTCTATCACGATATGGGATTTACCTTTGACCCTCCAACGGCGCAGGGGTATTTCGAGACGCTCTGTACGCTCATGCATACACCATCGATTACTGCAGTAAGCAGGGAGAGGGCAATGTTTGCCCGCAAATTCCTGTATCTCTATCTGTTCCGCTACTACACGGCCCTTAATCTGTTCGACCACAGTTTCACTGATCATCCCACTCTGCTGATCCATGATGGGCACGAGTTAATGCCCGGAGCAAACGACGTACTCGATTATGTCTGCGATACCATCCTGGCGCATCAACCCATTGTTTCGAAAGACCGCCTCCCCCCGCTCGGCAGGAATATACGGGGACTTTACAACTTTACCCTTCAAGAAACTTTAGCTGCTGCCCGTCTGGTCATTGATGGTTATTCCGGGGATGTCCACGAAGAGCTCTTAGAGGAATCAGGTGGAATGCAGTCTGTAAGACTTGCCGATTCAATCTATCATGTCCCCAAGGGAATATTTAAACCGGGCGAACTCTCCTGGGTTTTTCAGGAGGTTGTGCAGCCATCAAATACTAACCCACATGCCTATGAGAATAACTCCGTCACCATCCATCCGGGAGATGTGGTTGTCGACGCGGGAGCATGCGCCGGATTTTTTACGCGGCAGGCGCTTGCCAAAGGCGCAAACAAGGTATTCGCATTTGAACCGTTGCCGGCAATATCCGGTGCTCTGCAGGAAACCTTCCGGCATGAATGTATGGCTGGTATCGTTGTTGTCAAATCAATCGCCCTGACAAGCTCTACCGGCACAGCCAGCTTCAATGACGGCGACCAGTTTATATGTGAAGCACGCCTGACTTCAGAAGGCACGCATATGGTGATGACGTCAACATTGGACAACTTTGTGCATTTCGAGAACGTAGATCGGATTGACTTCATCAAGATGGATATTGAGGGTGAGGAAATGAACGCGATGATGGGGGCGGTCGAAACAATAAACCGCTTTAAACCGCGCTTAGCCATAGCTGTGTACCATCAATATGAAAATGCCGCTCTTGTGAGGGACATCCTCAATGCAAACTGTCCGGGCTACACGGTTGAATTCGGCGGCAGGTATATGTTCGAAGTTCCGCACAGGCCGTATATGGTGTATGCGTATTTTGACAGTAATAAAACGAGTTTTGTACCAGCTAATAGGGAGAGGCTGAAAATTTTATTTACAACACCAGTGATTGAGCACCCCCCTGCCAGCGGCCCTGCATTAAGAATCGAGAACTCCATCAAGGCACTTAATCAGGTCAGTGAACTGCATCTTGTCGTACGCATCGATCAAGAGTCGCTTGGGGGGCCTGCCGGTGAAGCGTTTTACCGTCGCCACTGCAATGCCTTTGCCTATACACCCCACCTTACCGGTTCAGCCAAGCAGCACGATGAGATTCAAAATGCTCAAGCAATTGTTCGCTATGCTGAAGAGCAGGGGATTGGGATCATCTGGTGTGGTTATGGCAATATCTCGCACCCGTTAATGAAGGCCATCAAGGAACTCAGGCCAAATCTAAAAGTGGTCTGTGATACTGATTCGGTCTGGTCTCGTTTTCTATTGAGGGAGTTGCCCTTGGAAAAAGACCCGGGACGGTGCCAACAGATTGAGTACGAAGGCAGGACAAAAGAGCGGGAAGAAGCTGAGTGGGTCAATTTTTGTGATGTCACAACCGCAGTATCCGAGGTGGACGCGGATTATTACAGGCAACTGGCTACAGACCCTTCACGCATCCATCTGTTTTCCAATGTGATTGATCTTGATTCTTATGCTGTTGCGCCCCCGCCCGCCCCAGACATGCGTAGCCCCTCCATGTATCTGGCCGGCAGTTTCTACTCAGAAACCTGCCCAATGGTGCGTGCAGCCCGCTGGATCATTTCCGAAGTACTGCCAATTATTTTACGGACAACTCCCAATATCACACTCTATATAATTGGCAATGGTGCCGATCGGATGCTTGCCGATATCCGGCACCCAAATGTCACTATTAAGGGCAAAGTTCCTTCTGTATTACCGTATCTTTACCACACGGATGTTGCCCTGGTCCCTCTCATGTTTGAATCGGGAACCCGTTTTAAAATATTGGAGGCAGCAGCCTGTAATGTTCCGATTGTTTCTACCACACTTGGTGCCGAAGGTCTGCCGACGCACCACGGAGTAGAATTGCTTATTGCAGATAACCCTATTGATTTTGCCAATGCTGTCATACGCTTGATTCGTGATACCAATTACGCGAAAAGTCTCGCTAGCAATTGCAAGCAGTTGGTGAACCGGCTCTTTAGTATCAATTCATTGACTGAAGAGGCTCAGTCAATCACGCGATACCTTCTCACAAAATGAGTATACTCTAAGAGGAATCTATGATCAATGATCCCCAAAAAGTACCAGTCGATCACATAACCTGGAACGATCAGCATATTGCTACCATCATCCGGCGTGACTTTATGCCGACGGAAACCACCTTCATCTCACCAGACAGCTATTACCAGCAACTCGGTTTCGTCGTCTACCTGAAGGATGGTGTTGTTGCCAGGCACTCGCACCTGCCGCTACAACGACACCTCGTCGGCACACCTGAAACTTTGCTGATCAGGAAAGGTAAAACCGAAGTCGAGCTGTACGCCATGGACAAGAGCCTGCTCGGTACCTGGGTGCTTGAGGAAGGGGACATGATTCAGCTCGTGTCCGGCGGACACTGCTTCAAATGCCTTGAGGATACTATTTTTCTCGAAATCAAGCAGGGACCGTACACCGGTCTGGTGGAAAAGGAACGCTTCTGATGATACCTGTCTGCGAGCCGCTGATAACAGCGCATGATATTGAACTGGTGAATGACGCTCTGACCTCGGGCTGGATCTCATCTGCCGGGAAGTACCTCGATCTCTTTGAAGAGCGCTGGGCTGAGTATTGCAATATGCCGCACGGTATTGCCGTATCCAATGGCTCCACCGCCCTTGATATTGCAGTAGACCTGCTTGATCTGGAGATGGGGGATGAAGTCATCTTGCCGACCTTCACCATCATCTCGCCGGCACAATCTGTCGTGCGGGCAGGCGGAGTCCCTGTGCTGGTGGACAGTAATCCCGGGTCATGGCAGATGGACGTTGATCAGATTGAGGGGCGGATCACCTCTCGTACGCGGGCTATTCTGGTCGTCCATATTTACGGGCATCCCGCGGACATGGACCCAATCATGGCACTGGCCGAAAAACACGGATTGACCGTCATAGAGGATGCAGCTGAGGTTCACGGTGCCGAGTACAAAGGGCGACGGTGCGGCGGTATCGGCCATATCAGTACATTCAGCTTTTACGCCAACAAGCTGGTAACCACAGGTGAGGGGGGCATGGTGCTGGTCAAAAGCAGGGAGCATGCTGAACGTGCTCGTTCCCTGCGTAACCTCTGCTTTCAGCCCGGGCGCCGCTTTTACCATGAAGCGCTGGGATACAATTACCGCATGACCAATGTTCAGGCGGCAATGGGTGTGGGACAGGTAGAGCGTATTGAGGAGACAGTAGCCCGTAAACGGGAGATTGCACACACATACGATGCAGCATTCTCCGGGATAGCCTCGATTCAACTCCCCTCCGAGATGCCTGGGATGCGAAATGTCTATTGGGTGTATGGCATAGTGCTGGGCGAAGAGAGGGAAACGGACGCCGTCCAGGTGATGTCGCAGTTGCGATCACGCGGTATCGAGACTCGCCCGTTTTTTTTAGGCATGCACGAACAGCCGGTATTTCACAGTATGGGCCTCTTCCGCAATGAGCACTATCTGGTGGCCGAGCGTCTGGCCCGCCGGGGATTGTACCTTCCTAACGGCCTGACCATTAGCAACGATCAGATCGCCGAAGTGGCTGGCGCTGTAAGGGAGTGTCTTGCGTGAGTGTTTTCAACGAATATGCCCGTTATTACGACCTGCTCTACCGCGACAAGGACTATGCCGGTGAAACGGACTATGTCCACAGCATTATCCAAAGGCAGAGTCCGGGTGCCAAGACCATCCTCAACCTGGGATGCGGTTCAGGACGGCACGATCGCTGTCTGGCGGACAGGGGATATGCCGTCACCGGGGTTGATCTTTCGAAGGAAATGCTGACATCGGCGCGGAATGCGGCTGCAGACAATGGTGCACTTGAATATGTGCTAGGTGACGTATGCACGGTTCGCCTTGATAAAACTTTTGATGTGGTTATTTCCCTCTTTCACGTGATGAGTTATCAGGTGACTAATGGTGACATGATAGCGGCGTATGCGACTGCTTTTTCCCATTTAAAGCCTGGAGGTTTTTTTATCTTCGACTGCTGGTATGGTCCCGGGGTGTTGACTGACCGTCCGACTGTGCGGGTGAAAGAACTTGAGGACGAATTCATCACTGTAACTCGTATTGCCCAACCGGTTATACATCCCAATGAGAATGTGGTTGATGTCAACTACCGAGTTTTTCTCAGAGACAAGGCCAGTGGCAGTGTCCGGGAAATTCATGAATCGCACCGTATGCGCTATCTGTTCCATCCGGAGGTGGACCTGATGCTTGGTTTGTCAGGTTTTCAGCCCCAAATGTCAGAGGAGTGGTTGACATCTGCCCCCCTGAGCATGACAAGCTGGAGTGCACTATTTACTGCCTGGAAACCAATCTGAGAGACAAACAATGAAACGCATTATGATTCTCCACCCAGAAGGGAATATCAACAACAACCCCAATCTCACCGGTATTGTCGAAATTTTTTGCGAGCAGGGTTTCGAGGTTGATATATTTTTGCGCCGCCGTGACTTTCACACCCAGGAAGCGACTTGCTCCGGCGCAAAAATATTCTTAACAGATTTGGTTGATCCGCTTGATACTGCCATTCTATTTGCCCCCGGCGTCCAGATTTCAGAAGAAACCATTGCCAGCTTTGAAAGGGCGTCCCGTCACTATGATCTGGTGATCGGAGTCGATCTTGGCATTGCTGAAGCCTGCATGGCCGCCAAAATTCTCAATGTACCCTACGGACTTATTTCATATGAATTATATTTTGGTGCAGAGACCGGCCCCGAGTTCAAGGAATCCGAAATCATTGCATGTCACGACGTGTCATTTGCCGTATGTCAGGACAAAATCCGATCAGCTTGCCTTACTGCGGAAAACCGGATTCCTATTGATAAAATTTTGAATATTCCAGTTGCCGGTCGTTCTGTTATAGCCAGAAAGCGAAGTTACGCCCTGCACGAAGCACTTGGCATCGATAGGAATAAAAAAATTGCGCTCTATATTGGTAATGCTATAGCAAAGTGGGCAGGTTTTGAAGAACTCCTTGCCAGCACCCTGACATGGGACGACTCCTGGGTACTAGTGCTGCACCATCGTTATGGGACTATTATGCAGCAATTTCTGGACAGCTTTGGGTGCGGAAAGAATGTCTACGCTTCTCCATTTAATACGTTAACATTTGATGAAATGCACCGATTGCTCAACGCGGCTGACATCGGCATCGCATTTTACACCCCTCTTAAGGGCAGTCTAACGCACACCGGGCTTAATCTTGAACACATTGGCATGGCTTCAGGCAAGATATCGACGTACCTCCAACATGACCTGCCTATTCTGATTAACGAATTGGGTGAAATGAGCGAGCATGTCAGGAACTATTCTTTGGGCAGGGTTGTCACTGATTTTTCCGATATTGGCCGAATTCTTGGGCGGATTGATACTAATGAGCTCAGCAAGTTTACCGACAATGGTCATGGGTTTTTTAGCTCGCATCTTGACCTTAATGAGACAATCAAACCGTTACTAGATATTATTTCAAAACTTATAAAAAATAATACCCATAAGCAATATATTCCGAAAGCACAATTGTCAAACATGCCCATACAGAGGCAACTCTGCCCGCGCATCTCAATAATCACCCCTTCCTACAATCAAGCTGAATATCTTGAGGAATGCATTGATTCTATCTTAAGTCAGAATTACCCAAATCTTGAATACATCATTATGGATGGTGGCAGCACGGATGGCTCTGTTGAAATCATCCGAAAGTACGAAAAGTATCTCAGCTACTGGCAGTCCTGCCCCGACGGTGGCCAGTATGCCGCCATTAATGCCGGGTTTGCCCGCAGCACAGGCGATATCATGGCCTGGCTCAATTCTGACGACAAATATCATCCCAACGCTTTCTTGAAAGTGGCCTGTGCATTTGCCGAACACCCGGAAGCATCATGGATCACAGGTGTTCGCACGATATGGGATGCTAAAGGAGCGATTTCTGGATTTGAGAAAACACCAGCATATTTTTCGCGGAGAAAGTTTCTTTCAGAAAATTACGGGAACCCCTGCGTCCAGCAGGAAAGCACCTTTTGGCGTCGTTCCTTGTGGGATATTTCAGGCGGCTACTTGAATACCGCCTGCACCCTTGCGGCAGATGCGGAGCTATGGCTTCGGTTTTTTCGTCACGAATCGCTTTATTATCTCGAAGCCCTTTTAGGGGGGTTCAGGTTGCATGGTAATCAACGATCGCTGCTCCATATGCAGACATATATCGCAGAAATTAAAAAAGCTGTTGAGCAGGAGTTATCTCAGTCTGCGGGAAATGGTTCCTTTGTCCCGATGCCCCCCAATATCTGTATTCCATCTACCATTTACCTCGAGTATGCCTGCCGAAACCTAATACCACTCTTTAATCCACCGCGCCATCAATCAGGCCACCAATATGTCAAAAACATTATTGAGCGGGTACAGGATGTAAGTAATGGGCGATTTGAGCTCGCATCTATTCTTAATGCGGAACTTGATCTGTGGCGTGGAGATGAAGAGATAATAGCGCATATAAAAAAGCAGCTTCGGCAATCACTCGAAGAAAAGGAACGTGCAACTGTCTTAACGTCTAAAGGGGAAGAGTATTACCTATCGGGTAATCTGGATGAAGCTTTAAAAGCGACTTTCGAAGCGCTTGAACTTTGGCCCACCTCGGTAGAGAGCATGGTTAACCTGGCAGTAATGCTACATCAAAAAGGACGTCATGAAGACGCTGTACAGTACCTAGTTAAAGCGAAAGACATGAACCCCGGTCTGGCGTCAGCCTATCGTAATCTTGCAATAATCCTGTTTGAACAGGGTGATCGCGCAAAAGCTCAATATACTCTGGAGTATTATCTCGCAAAAAGCCCTGATGATGTAGAGATGGAAACATTTTACCGGAGGTTGATGTCATGGGCTTGATTCTGCCTGCACCTTGGGAGCGTGCTATCAGGCCCGCAGCTCCAGCCATCTCGGTTATTGTTTCAACCTATGCCTCGGAAGCGTTTATGGCAGAATGCTTGGAAGACCTCGTCGGTCAAAGTATTGCTGATCAGATTGAGGTCGTTGTCGTCGATGCCAATTCACCGGAGGACGAACGGTCTATTGTTGAAAAATTCCAACGACATCATCCAAACATTCATTATATCCGGACGCCGGAGCGTGTCGGTATCTACGCCGCCTGGAACATGGCCATCCGCCGCGCTTCAGGGAAATATCTGCTTTCATTCAGTACCAACGACAGGCTGCGGCGTGAAGCGTGCCAGATTCTGAAGGACGCACTTGATGCACACCCTGAAGTCATGCTGGTGTATGGTGACAGCTATATTACCAGGCTGCCTCACCAGACTTTTGAAAATCATGTCCGCTCCGGGGAGACCCGTTGGCCGGACTATTCCTACGAGTATCATCTGCGTACCTGCTGTATGGGGCCGCATCCCATGTGGCGTCGTTCGGTGCATGAGTACGTCGGTTATTTTAACGAGTCTTACCGCGCGGTGAGTGACCAGGATATGTGGCTGCGTATTGGGGAGCGTTTTCCAATTCTGCATGTCCCGGAATTCACCGGTTTATACTGGAAGTCTCTTGATGGTATTTCCAACCAGACGAACATCACGTATCCGGAGATGGACGACATTTTTCCGCTCTACCAGGAGCGCTATCGTCAGCGGCTTGAACGTATCGAACAACATCGGAAGAGGTTCGAGACGCCTTGACGATGCAACCTGCCCGTAACCTTTTCGATCGACTGGAATAGACCTGATGAGCCATGATGAAATTGTGTGCAGCAAGGCGATGGCCATGAAGGGCAGCGGTTCTCTACAGGAGGCCCGCTCGCTCCTCGAGGATCATGCGAGGACCGCTCCTGCCTCACCCTCACTCTTGCGCCTGCTCGGTGAAATCTGCGGACTTCAACTCGATCATGTCTCTTCGATACGGTACCTTGAAGCCGCCAATACTCTGGAACCGGGCAATATGGAATCCGGTTTCATGCTGGGAGTCGAATACTTTCTGACCGGGAGATACTCCGAATCACTTTCCACCATGAAACAGCTCATAAAAGCTTTTCCGGGAGTATCCACCCTGCACGACTTTCGCGGTCTGGCTCTGCGGGAGATGGGGCAATTTCCGGAAGCGGAGGCTTCCTTCAGGGAAGCGCTCTGTCATGATCCCCGCTCAGTATGGCCGATGGTGAACCTTGCAAACCTGCTTGTAAAACTATGCCGATTTGACGAAGCGGAGCAACTTCTTGTAAAGGCACTTGAGTTTCAGCCGGAGCTTGCCGCTGCACACAATGACCTTGGGCGACTCTACCAGAAGCAGGGCCGGATTTCATGCGCGGTAGACCATTTTAGACGGATTTTAGAATTGGAACCTGCTAACCGCATTGCGGCAAGCAACCTTCTCTATTCACTTTGCTATTCTGACAAAATTTCTCCCGAGGCAATTACTGAGGAGCATTTCGCGATCGCGAAGCGTCTGTACCCATGGAGAACCACCGGAAAAGAGGATCTTCTGCCGCGTTCAAGCGCTTCGAAGTTACGAATAGGTTATATCTCCAGCGATTTATGCGAGCATTCCGTATCATTTTTCATTGAGCCGGTTCTCGTAAACCATGACTCTAGCCGGTTTGAGGTATTTTGCTATTCGAATCGAAATGTCCCCGACGAAACAACCTTGCGAATGCGCAGTCTAAATCTCGCTTGGCGCGATATTTACGGTATTGAACCTGCTGATGTAGCGCAGATGATTGCTGCAGATCGGATTGATATCCTTGTGGATCTCTCCGGGCATACAGCCCACAACCGTCTCGAAGTCTGCGCCTTGAAACCAGCGCCGATTATGTGCACCTGGTTGGGATACCCCCATTCGACAGGGATGGGGCAATTTGATTATTATATTTCAGATGCAATCTGTGATCCTCCGCGATTGGTCGAGCATCTCTACAGTGAACAGTTATGGAGGTTACCGGACCTTTTCTGTTGTTATCTCCCGCCTGTGGAATTTCCGCCGATAGCTCCGCCGCCCTACCAGCAAGGAGGGAGCATAACTTTCGGCAGTTTTAATAACGTGGCAAAGGTCAGCGATACAGTTATCAGTGCCTGGACAGATATCCTCCTGCAGGTTTCCGGCTCACGTCTCCTGCTGAAAAGTGCCTCCCTCGGGGGCGCCTCCATCCAGCAGCATCTTAAAGAACGCTTTTCAGTGCATGGCGTTCAGCCGGAGAGGATTCAATTCATGGCCTATACGCCAACGACACTGGAGCATCTGGCGCAATACGCCCGGGTAGATATTGCGCTCGACAGCTACCCTTATCATGGCACAACAACGACCTGCGAGGCTCTCTGGATGGGGGTGCCGGTGGTCACGCTGGCCGGCAGGACTCACCTTTCAAGGGTTGGCGCATCAATCATGGCAAACATTAACCTGGAAGAACTGGTGGCAACAACGATCGAGGAGTATGTTTCCCATGCCGTTGGCCTGGCCAATGACAAAGAGCGCTTGCTGGATCTGAGATGCGGACTGCGCGGGAAAATGTCCGGTTCTCCCCTAATGGATTACGCAGGTATGACCAGAAAGCTCGAAGAGGCCTATTATGCCATGACCGGGAAGACATAATGATTGATATCGATCAGATACTTGCTGAGGCGGCCCGGTTGAGTAGCCAGGGCGATTCCGCTTCTGCGCTGCATCTTTTGGAAGAAACGGTGAAAACGGCTCCCGGTCATACCGGCTTACTGCATGGACTTGCCCGGCTTTGCCGGGATTGTGGTGATCATGTGGCGGCGTTGAAATATTTGCGAAGACTTGAGGAGTTGTGCCCAAACGATTCCGATCTGATTGTGCCGTTGGGAATTGAATTGGCAGAAACGGGAGATTACAGAACTGCCTTGGATTATTTCAACTGTTATTCCAATAGCCATGCTGAAAATACATCTCTGCGCCTCTTAATGGGTATATGCTGCGGAAAACTGAAAATGAATCAGCAAGCGCAGGCTCATTTTGAAAAAACGATCGTTTTGGCTCCATCAGATGCTCTTAACCACATCTATCTGGGGGCGTACTTTGTAGATATCCACCAGATGGAGAAGGCAGAAAAATGCCTCTTGGAGGCCATCAGACTGGCCCCGGACAATGCGCTGGCCTATAATAATCTGGGGAGGGTGTATAAATTTCAGGGCAAATCGGAAATGGCTGTGCGTAATTTCCGCATCGCCCTGGAGTTGGATCCGGAGAATCGGGTTGTAGTCAATAATCTGTTGCTTAATCTGAACTATCTGCAAGATGTGGACCCTGGGAAGGTGTTTGAGGAACACAGGTCGCTTTGTGCTCGGGTCTACCAGAGCACTCCCGGGCACCGGGAGCAATCTGCGCATTCCGGGGATAAACTGCGGATCGGATATGTCTCAGGTGATTTTCACAATCATTCCGTAGCGTATTTCCTTGAACCGGTTCTGCAAAATCATGATCGACAACAGTTCGAAATATTTTGCTATTCAAATGATGCGGAAGAGGATGAAACAACCCTGCGTTTAATGTCCCTGGTAGACTTCTGGAAACCAATCATCGGCTTGAACGATGACTCTGCTGCAGACCTTGTTGTTCAAGACGGTATAGATATACTGATTGATCTTGCCGGGCACACGTTGGGGAACCGTCTCGGTCTCTTTGCCCTAAAGCCGGCTCCGGTCCAGGTCTCATGGATCGGTTATCCCCATTCAACAGGTCTGGCCCAGATGGATTACTATATTACCGATGCTCTGTGTGATCCGCCGGGAATGACGGAAGGGTTTTATACGGAACGTCTTGTCCGGCTGCCCGATGTTTTCTGCAGCTATCTTCCGCCGGGGTGTTCTCCAGATGTCACGCCCCCCCCTTGTACTAAAACCGGCATAATAACCTTCGGCAGCTTCAATAATTTTGCAAAAGTTAATAAACAGTTGATTCGGTTGTGGGCTGAAATTATGGGTCGGGTACCAGATTCGAGGCTACTGCTGAAGAGTATTTCTCTTGGAAGCCCCGCAACCCAGAGAGAAGTGCTGGAAGCCTTCGCTATGCACGGGATCTCTGCTGACCGGATTGCCCAGTTGAGTGTTGTAAAATCGTCACAAGAACATCTTGCCCTGTATTCTCAGGTGGACATTGCGCTGGATACCTATCCTTACCATGGAACTACCACCACCTGTGAAGCGTTGTGGATGGGGGTGCCTGTCGTGATTTTGGCGGGAAACACCCACGCGTCAAGGGTCGGTGTTTCATTGTTGACAGCGGTTGGGTGCCCTGACCTGATTGCTCATTCACTCCACATGTATGTAGAAGCAGCCGTTAAACTCGCATCGGATGTGGCACACATCTGTTTCCTGCGAGAGCATCTGCGGAAAATGTTCACTGAATCAGCTCTAATGGATTCTGCAAGACTTGTGCATGATCTGGAGATTGCTTTTCATGAAATGCAGAGTAATACTGCCGAGAAATCTGATGCGGGATTGAATTCAATGATTGCCCAGGCCGAGGATGCATTTAAGGAATTGCGGCTTGAGGAGGCGGAAGCTCTTTACCGCCAGCTTTCAGGACGTTTCCCTCTTAATCCGAAATTTCATAATGATCTGGCAACAGCTCTGGATAGCCGTGGCCGCTATCTTGAGGCAGCAGGCCATTATACCAAAGCTCTTTTTCTCGATGATGCGTTCACGGCCGCGCGTTTTAATCTGGCAAATACACTCAAGCGTCTTGGCGATACAAAGGGATGCGAAGAAAACCTGCGGGTTATTGTGGGAAAATGTCCCGATTATGCTGAAGCGCTGCAGAATCTGGGGCTGCTCCTTTCAGAATCAGGGCGCTTGGCGGAAGCAATACCTTTACTTGAAAAAGTAGTTGCCGGCGACCCTTCACGTATCGGGGGGTGGGCAATCCTGGGAGAACTCCATTACCGTCTCGGCACCAATCTTGGGCGGGCGCTGGAGTGTTTTGACCGGGTGCTTGAGGAGTTGCCTGACAATTCTGCGGTTCTGAACAGCAAAGGGTTGGTTCTGCATGAGCAGGAGGATTACTCTGGTGCTGAAAACTGTTTTCGCGAGGCCCTTCGACATTCCCCGGATGATTCCGAACTGCTCAACAATCTTGGACTGACGTTTCTCGCGAGGAGTCTGCCCGATCCTGCCCTGGAATACTTTAACCAGGCGCTGATGCTCAAGCCGGGTGAACCATCGGCGACTTTCAACCGCGGCATGGCATTGCTCGTAAAAGGCGATTTCGATAGAGGTTGGCCTGCTTACGAACAGAGATTTAATAAAATGGACCCGGTTTTTCTTGAGCATATCGATAAACCATACTGGCGGGGAGAACCTCTTAATGGTAGAACGCTGCTTGTGCGCTCAGAGCAGGGCTATGGTGATGCTATCCAGTTTTCACGTTACCTTGCGGAACTGCCCAGGTACTGCGGTAGAATAGTTTTTGAATGCCATGATCGACAGATAGCGCCTCTCTTCGCAAATTTACCAGGTGTTGATGAGCTGGTTATTCGCGGAGAGAAACAACTTGAAGTTGATCTCCAGGTCCCCTTGATGAGTCTGCCGCTGCTTTGTGGCACAGGTTCTCGGATGCCGGGTGCATCGGGTTATCTGAAGGTAGACCCGGCCTTGCATAATAGCTGGGGAACGTTGATCCATAAGGAGAAGGGCAGCGGCAATCTGGCGGTGGGTATTGTCTGGGGAGGGAGGCAGACACGTTTGAATGCCGACCGCTCGGTAGAATTTTCCCGGCTTGCACACCTGTTTGAAATTAAGGGTGTAAAGTGGTTCAGTCTGCAGGTCGGTCCGGATGCCGGAATACTTGAAGCAGGGGATATTAATATTGTCGATCTCGGTTCACGTTTTACCGATTTTGCGGACACTGCTGCGTGCATTTCGTCCCTTGACCTTGTGATTACTATAGATTCGGCTGTGGCGCACCTCTCCGGAACTCTGGGAGTCCCTGTCTGGATTCTTCTCAAGCTGGGATCGGACTGGCGCTGGCTTCTTGAACGGAGCGATTCTCCCTGGTATTCGTCAGCACGTCTCTTCCGCCAAGAGCAATCCGGGGGATGGGATGATGTCATCGTTACGATTGCGAATGTGCTGCAGATTGTTGTGAGAAAGGAAGAAGCGGAATTATGAAAGTTGCCTTTCCTGCCGGTTCATTCCATGGATGGGGAATTGCCGGTACATATTTAAACCACGAAATTAGCCGTCTCGCACCGGTAGATGGGGTGACACTGCACTGCATCTCTGGTCACGATTTCAAGCCGTTTGAAGAGGCTGCCTGGAACCGTATCAATATCGGCTATTGTTTTTTTGAATATGCCCATTTAGCCTATCCGTATATTGCCGAGGCGGCTGGCCGTTGGGACCATATCGTCGCCGGTTCAAGTTGGTGTGAAGGGCATCTGCGGCAGGGCGGCATGGGAAGAACCAGCACTATTTTGCAAGGCATTGACCCGATATATTTTTCTTGCCAGGTTCCACGCCATGACGATGGCCGTTTTATAGTTTTTTCCGGTGGAAAATTCGAGTTCCGCAAAGGGCATGATATTGTTATTGCCGCCATGAGCGTCTTTATGCAGCGCCATGCCGATGTATGGCTTTCGTGCTCCTGGCACAATGCCTGGCCGGCTTCTCTCAAGACCATGGAACAGACGCATCTGATTGATTATGTATGGCAAGACACTCCCTGCCGTGAGTTGTTATACGATACGGTTGCCCGCAACGGGCTCGATCCAAATCGGGTCCTGTTGCACCCCCCACTCCATAACAGCAGAATGCCGCTGGTCTATGGTGAAAGTGACATAGGGGTGTTCCCTAATCGTTGTGAGGGGGGCAACAATATGGTTATGTGTGAGTACATGGCCTGTGGACGCCCGGTGATCGCCTCTGACCGTACCGGTCATGCCGACGTGATCACCCCTGACAATGCATTTTGTATGACTTCATATATGCCGATTACTGCTACTCTTGGCGGCCATGATGCGGGCGTCTGGCCGGAGCCCTCTGCCGAGGAGCTATTGGAATTGTTGGAGCGGGCCTATAGAGATCGATATATTGCCAGGACAAAGGGTGTGATGGCTGCCGGCGACATGACAAATCTGACATGGGGTGGTGCAGCCCGGCAGTTTCATGGATTGGCAGAACAACTTGCAAAACGCTGAGTCTGCCGCCATCTTCGGTCCTGGAGCGGGGACGTGTCATCTCGTTTACAGAGAAAAATACGTTATGCAGAAAAAAAGACTAAAGTGCCGAATCCGGATGCCGATATAACAAATAACAACTCAGATTGACGGCCAGAAGGCCGTAAAAACAAACCTAGAAAGGGGTAACAAACCATGGCAATTTCAGACGTTTCATTGACAGCAGGTATGCGTAGCAACCTTCTTCAGCTGCAAGGCACCGCAAAGTTGATCGACCGTACACAGGAGAGACTCTCCACTGGTCGTCAGGTAAACACTGCTCTTGACAACCCGACCAACTTCTTTGCTTCACAGGCAGCACAGAACAGAGCAGCTGACTTTTCGATACGTAAAGACGGCATGGGAGAGGCAATCCAGAACGTTAAAGCTGCTGACGCCGGTATTTCCGCCATCACAGCCCTGGTTTCTGCCGCCAAAGGTCTTACCGAGGCAGCAACAGGTACTTCAAGCACGGCTGACCGTTCTACATTTGCCGTACAGTTTAACCAGATCCGTAGCCAGATCGATACCCTGGCCAGTGACTCCGGCTATCGCGGCACCAACCTGCTGACAGGTGCCAATCTGGCGGTCAACTTCAACGAGAACGCATCGGCAACTCTGACGGTTAATGGTTTCACAGGGACATCTGGAGGCCTCGGTATAGGTACTGCTACAGGTAACTGGAGCACTGCCAGTGACATTACAACCGCTGGTAACAACCTTACAACGGCTACTGACACCCTCCGTTCGCAGTCCAAGACTTTGGCCGGCAACCTAAACATCATCACAACACGTCAGAATTTTACTGACCAGATGATCGGCACCCTGCAGACCGGATCTGACAACTTGACACTGGCCGACATGAACAATGAAGGCGCCAACATGCTGATGCTGCAGACCCGTCAGTCCTTGGGAACCACAGCTCTGAGTATGTCTTCACAGGCTGCGCAGTCTGTCCTCAGACTCTTCTAGTCGTAACTGAAGAAGACGAATTATTCCTCCTGAACGGGGAGAGGGCAACCTCTCCCCGTTTGTGTATCCCTACTTTGTGAGGTGACAGGCTATGAGAATCGAAGGCAACGACCAGCGATTGGCGGCTGCAACGGCCATTCAGATGCAGCAAACAGGGGTCCAGCAGATGCTAACTCCAAAAACCGCACAGCAGCAGGCTGCCCAAAAAGTGGGTGCAGAAAATACGGTTCAGTCTATTGCGGGTGACAAGGTTTCCATCAAGGTTGAACTCCCTCAAAAAACAGTAGACACGCTGCAACACATGGGCAATATCTCCGATTTCCTCAATTCAGTGGCGACAAATCTTCGCCAGACCAGTGAAGGGCTTACGGCTGCAAATGCTGTCGCAGAACAGATGAAGGCATCGCTGGACAAGATAATCAAAAACTATCCGCCATATTCGATTGACAGCAAGGAGCGGATTGATCAGTTGATGCAGTACTCGTCTTTGCGAAAGCAGATTATGAGCCTGATGACTCCGCCTCCACCACAGCCGGTATATGAAAAAGTGAAGCACTTGTGGGAAGGGCTTACAAGTGGTATTGCAGGAACCATCCAAACTCCGGAACTTCCAGTAAATGCCCCGGATTCTCATGTTGCGGCCGCAAGTAAACAGCTTGATGCAATATCCGGTCAAATAGGTCTGGTGCAGGAATCAATGAGCAGTTCAGTGATGAGATCCTAGCTTATGCCGCTAAGACTGACATTGAAACCTGAAGAGCGGGTTATCGTGGGTGGTGCCGTCATTAAAAATGGCCATACCGTCGCCCACCTGCTGATTGAGAACAAGGTGCCCCTCCTCAGGGAAAAGGATATCCTGACCGAAGCTGAAGCGACATCGCCGTGCAGGAGAGTCTATCTGGTTGTCCAATTGATGTATATCGGCGACGGGCTGACATCAGAACTTGCCCAACTGTACTGGGATCTTGTCCGCGATGTCCTTGCGGCGGCACCGAGCACAAAGGACTTGATTTCGCAGATAAGCGCGTATATTGTTGACACTGATTTCTACCCCGCGCTGAAGATCGCAAAAAAACTGATTTCCTACGAAGAGGAGCTACTTACACATGCAACAACATTCGGTTAATGCCTATACAGCGATTCACAAGGAAGCTTTGAGCGGACGGGAACTGGAAGCGTCAGTGCTGTCCAGAGCCGGTCTCATGCTGAAGGGTGTCAAGGATAACTGGGGCGCTCCCGATCGTGACCAAAAACTGCTGGAGGCTGTTAAATTCAATCAGAAGGTATGGAGCTTTTTTCAGGCGGAGCTGTCTGATCCGGAAAATCCGCTGCCGAAAAACCTGCGTGAAGATATTCTCAATCTCAGTATTTTTATCGACAAACGTCTCTTCGAAGTGTTGGCTTTTCCCGATCCTGAGAAACTCTCTATCGTCATTGATATCGATTTCAATATTGCCGCCGGATTGAGGACAAATCCCGAGTAACATAAATTGGTACGACCCTTGTTGAAACGCCTCTTGAAAGAACTTTCAAGGGGCGTTGTTTTATGCGTTGGCAATCATCGCGTACAAACTTATTCTGCTTGTCCTGATTTGTATAGTGTTGATAGGCGGGAAGATATCCTGCTGATTACGGGACCCCATTCACCCGGAGCCTCTTGTCGGAAAAGATGCATTGATGGATACCAGGGGGAGTCACCGCAATTAAGCAGCCAGCGCCAGTCAGCTGAATACTTGAGCATCACCCAGACCGGTTTGCCCATTGCCCCGACTAAGTGGGCGACAGAAGTGTCGACCGTTATAACAAGGTCCAGGTTGCTGATTAAGGAGGCACTGCCGCTGAAATCATGGATTTTGCTTGTGATGTCGATCAAATTTGGATGGTTAGGACTCGGTTCCCCGATCTGGAGTGAGTACCAGTAGAAATCTTGACAGTCTAAGAGAATGGAAACAAAATCAAAAGGGACTGAGCGGTTCCGGTCGCTGCTCTGATCCCGCCTGCCCGCCCAAACTAGTCCTATTCTCATTCGTTCCTGTTTTTCATGCTGTTGTAGCAGAGGTTTCCAAGCCAAGGACTTGGCTGGAGGAATCTTGATATACGAATGGCATTCCGGGATAGTCCGCAAATGGGTCCTGAATACCATTGGGAGGCTCATGATTGGAAGCTGATAATCAACCGTTTCATTGAATGCACCCCTTGGATAAACTGCTGTTACACCATCTACGCACTCAAGTAGCGAAATAATTGACGGGTCCTGAGCCTCAACAATTACAACGGCTCCATTTTTTGCCAGCAACCGCGCGTAACGTATAAACTGTATAGTATCACCATAGCCCTGTTCAGCATGAATCAGAATACGTTTCCCGTGTATGGGCTGGCCCTCCCAGCGGGTTATATTGCGATGCCTCTGAATTTCAGGGTCAAACTTCAGGAAGCGCCATTCATAATCGGTCCATCCCTCTCGAAAACGCCCCAGTTGGAGAAGAACCAAGCTCCGGTTAAAATGTCCATCAGCGTGGTCCGGTTGCAGAGCTAAAAGCCTATCATAGCTTTCCAACGCCTCACACAGCCTCCCCGTAGCTCGTTGTATGGTGCCAAGATTGTTCAAAGCCTGGGCATATTCAGGTTTGATACCAAGTGCCTGTTGATAACATTTTTCTGCCTCCTCATACTGGTCAACTGATTGCAACGCCATGCCCAGACCCAGGAGACACTGATAGTAACCCGGATCAGTATTAAGCGCCCGTCGGAATAAACTGATCGCCTCCTGTGTCATTCCCTTTTGAAAACTAACTTGTGCCAGTCCGCAAAGCACGTCAGGCATATTAGGCATAATTGTTTCTGCTTGGGTGAAAATGAGTTCTGCAGACTCAAGAGCGCCCTGTTTAAGAGCATAAAATCCCTGTGAAAGCAGAGTACCTACCTGATCGTGTTCAGAAACCTTTAGGTCAACTATTGATTGAAACTCTACAAGAGAGTTTTTTATTTCCTTAACGACAACTCCCCAATCTCCCTGAATGCTCTGTCGGAAAATCCGAATAGATGGATACCAGGGTGAGTCGCTGCGTTCAAGCAGCCAACGCCAGTCCGGTGCGAACGCAAGCATCAGCCAGACTGGTTTCCCCAATGACCCGGCTAGGTGGGCGACAGCTGAATCAATGGTAATCACAAGGTCGAGCTGTTCTATTAGTGCCGCTGTGTCCGCAAAGTCACGTATTTGGTTTGTAAGGTCAACGACTCTCTTGGCAAGAGGCGATAGATCAAGCTGTCGCTTAGCATCGCCCATTTGAAGAGAAAAAAACTGGATGTCTGCTAGATTGGCGAAGGATGAGAAAACTTCCAGCGGTAATGAGCGGGAAATATCATTCCGGTGGATACTGCTGCCAGCCCAGACTATACCGATCCTCGGATAAGGATACTTGGATGTTTGCTTTTGCCACTTTTCGCGCCGTTCTGATGTTATCAAAAGATAGTGGCAAGAAGGTATGTTTTCTACCGTTGTGCCGAAAATTCTGGGCAATGTTAGAAACGGGGCTTGACAATCACACACAGGGAGCTCTTCACCAAACCCGGCGACAAAAAGTACTCCTTTTATGCCTTGAAAAAGTGAAACTAACTGAGGGTGACACTCCAGTACGACATTTCCTCCGCACTCTACTACCATCGGGACATAGCGCACAAACTGAATGGCATCACCAAAGCCCTGCTCAGCATGCAGGAGTATAGTACGGCCATCGAGAGGAGATCCGTCCCATAACGGGATGTTGTTATGACGAACCGGCGACGTAAAATCGGGCTTTTTCCAGCGCCATTCGTATTCCTGCCACCCTTCCTCATATTTTCCTTGCAGCAGTAGATTCAAGGCAAGATTCCAGTGTGCTGCGGCAAAACCGGGATCAAGCTGTATTGCCCTTCGGCAATCAACCTCCGCTTCAGTAACCTTTCCCATCGCCTGCAGAGCCGTGCACCTCACCGCTAGTGGGACGGGTGATGCTGCAAGGAGCTCTGCTGCTCTCAAAAAGCTGTCAGCCGCTTCGGTAAAACGTCCGAGCGCCATCAGGCTGTTGCCAAGATTGTTGTAGGCTTCGCCCATTTCAGGGGTTATTTGAATAGCGTGCAGATATGAGGCAACCGCCTCGTCATAGCGCCCAAGGTCGTGCAGAGCCGCTCCGCTGTAAAGTTGCAGCGTTGCATTCAAAGGGTCCAATGTTATGGCAGCCTGAAAACAGACCAGAGCTTGTGCGGTATTGCCGGCCTGTAATAATGAATAACCTTTTGCAAACAATTGATGTACCTGCTTATCCATGAGAAGCCACCGAGTATAGATGCGTCTAGCTTGATTCCCCAAGGGGAAACAAATTTACCGTGCGTTTTTCTTGACGTTATATGCCTTTACACATTACAATGTGTAAAATATGTGGAGGTGAGATATGGCAACAAATCTTGCAATTGATGATTCGCTTATAATTGAAGCCCAAAAACTAGGAGGACATTCAACAAAAAAAGCAACAGTTTCGCATGCTCTTATGGAGTATATACAGCACCGCCGTCAACTGGAAATTCTGGATTTATTTGGTGCAATACCATTAGATGAAAAATATGATTATAAAAAACAACGGACGCGAAGATGAACGTTCTTGTTGATACTTGTATCTGGTCTCTGGCGCTACGCCGGTTAGCCCCGCAGGATATTTCTGAAGTTATGGAACTTCGTGAGCTTATTAGTGAGCAACGAGTGCTAATACTGGGAATTGTACGCCAAGAAATCCTTTCGGGCATTAAAGAAGAACTCAATTTTATTCAATTACGAGATCATTTGCGTGCATTTTCGGATATTCAGCTTGTAACTGAGGATTTTGAATGTGCTGCAGAATTTTTCAATATTTGCCGAACAAAAGGCATTCAGGGTTCAAATACTGATTATCTTATTTGCTCGGTTGCCTGCCGCTTAAATGTACCAATACTAACTACGGATGCAGATTTTCTCAAGTATAGCCAATTTATCCCCATAAAACTTCATGTAAGCAGATAAACAAGCAAGGCAAATACAATTACATACTGAACCCTTACACTTTCAGGCTGTGCTACCGCATTATATTTACCAGCTCCGCAGATGAGTACACGGATATTTTGGATTTTCTGAAATATTTTTGATTGCGTGTTACGATCGCTTCAGCGCCAACATGGCAAGCCGCTTCGTAGATCACCGCATCTTCAAAATCCACAAAATTAGCCGCCAGAGCGGCTTCAAGGACAGCTCTGTTGACAGGTGCCACTTCGAACAGATTCAGGAGTTTTTTTACCTCTTCCTGCGCCCGCACTGTCCCTATTGTCTTTGAGGCAATGTAATATATGGTTGTTATGGAAGTGCTGCAGACATAGCCGCTGATAGTCCCCCCTTCAACTCTGCTGAACAGCTCTACAGCTGCTTCTGCAAAGGGTGCTCTGTCCATGAGGAGATCGAGAAATATGTTTGTGTCAAACAAAACCCTCAACGGTATTTTTCCTCAAGATATTTTTTATAGTCATTTTCGTCGATTTTTGAATTTCGAAGCAGTCCGCGAAGAGAATTTGTAATCGGAGCGGGTTTTGAAATTTGTTCCACTTTTTCCTTACCCAGATATTTAAAGTAGTCAGCAACAACCTGCGACAGTGATTTTCCTACTGTGACGGCGTACCTTTTTGCCTGGTCTATCAATTGATCTTCCAGGCGAAGCGTAAGTTTTGTCTGCATACCAACCTCCCAAAACGTGACGTATATATTACGTATAATGATACGTCACCATTCATTGTTTGTCAACATACAACCAGATTAGTGCATCTAATTGACTGCCCTGTCAGATTCATAATCAAACAGGCTTGATCCTGTTGACAACATCCCGGAAGAAGTCGTGTGACCAGATGGCAAGTACTGATGGATCTTTAACAAACGGCATCACGTCTCTTCGCGCCTGGTTAATGTCGAGACCATCGATAGCTGAAGATACAAGTTCTTCAAAAGCAGCCTGCGTGAGCGGCAGGTCCCCACTCCAATGCCCGGTTTGGCGCATTCGCTGTTCCAGATGATGCAGATCCAACTCCGGGAAATTAGCGGCATACCAGATAAGATCATACCAATCGCGCCCTTTTACCCTGTTTTTCCAGCGCCTGAAAAGGAGAGCATGCATCTTGCCTGCAAACAGACTGGGGAGTGTGTAGCATCTCACTGCAAAGGGGATAGGGCGGAGCAAAAAGCGGGTATGAGTTGAAAAACCGGTTGGAGGATCTGTATCTATCTCAAGCTTTATCTTCAATAGACTACCGACTGGAACTGACTTTATAATCTCGTCCGCAGTTTCAATCACCAGCAGCTCAGTGCGAGTGTTGCTCTTTAAAAATGCTGATTGTACGGCACTGTCTGCGGTTTTATCATTTTTTTCAGCTCTGATATTAAAACCAAATGCCCGCAACTCATCTTCAAGCGGTGAGAGAAACCGTGAGATATCGAAATCGCTGCACGGCTCAAGCAGTGAAAAGTCGAGATCTTCGGAAAAGCGGTCAAGTCCGTACATTATTCGCAGGGCGGTGCCGCCATAGAAAGCGGCATGCTCAAAAAACTTTGCCCGCCAGAGCCCAAGCAAAGCTACCTCCTGGAGTATCTCGCGCAATGCCTGCACGGCATCTGTGCTTTTCCTGGCTTCGTATCCGGAAAGCATCCGGGCAATGGCTTCATGCATTTGATACTCCCGCTGCTGCCTTTTGCAGAGAAGAAACTACCGCCGCGAGCAGCCGTACACGCCGTGAACGGCACCGAGCCGAGATATCCAGTAACCTGTCATGATTAAGTCTGCGTAAAGATTCCGGGGCAATACGAAGATGATTAAGCAGGTAGTCGAGCAGGTCCCTTTGGGTAGATATGGCTGCACTGCGGTCGGAGATGAGTGTATCGGCCAAAGCTTTCTCGGCGGTTGCCATGAGGAAGGCGCGGTCGTCGTCTGATGCTATTCGGTCCATCCCGGCACGAAACGACTCCAGCGGCGTCATCCTGTAGGAAAAATAGCCGACAGGCGTGTCGAACGTACGGGATCTCCCTAAGCAGACAGAGGTTATCATTTCTGCCCGTTCCGGTATAAGACCATAGTAGAATAGAGCGAATTCGAACGAAATATAGGAAGGTCCATAGATCAGGTTGGCGAGTAGTTCCCGGCAGACCGGTTGGCTCCGTTCCTCCTCGCCGAGAACGTACAGCCCCTTCTTTACCCGTATAATAGTCCCCTTGCGCAAGAGGGCAGATATTTTTGTGCGCGGCCGGGAATATCCCTTCAGGGCCTCCACAAGAGTTTGGTAGTCAAATTCTACATGGCCGATTATTTTACGGAGTGGAATGTTTTTCATAATGCACGATAGCACTTTTAAGCATAGTATGTCCACGAAATAGAGACTTACTATGCTAAACAACCGTCAGTTTGTAGCCCTTCCCTTCCAGATAACCGACAATCTCCCTGATATGCTCATAGCCCCGTGTCTCCAACTCCAGTGAAACATCGGTCCGGCCAATGGCGAGTGATTTCGAACGCCGGTCATGGGTGATGTGGAAGATATTGGCACGAGTCTCGGCAATGTTCT
>JAFLLC010000234.1 GCA_019162745.1 Deltaproteobacteria bacterium
AAGAAACCCACTCCTAAAATCGATGCTGTTTCGATTTAGGTGGCGGGTAGTTCATGGAAGCGATAGGAAGTAAGTAAAAGCTGTTAGAAGATAGTCGAAGGGGATTTTAAGATGAATATTATTGAGGAGAATAAACGATTTTTCGGTATAGCATCAGATTGCTATTCATGTGTTATCAATCAGGCACGCACTGCCGCTGGTTTAGCTGCACTTGATGAAGAGCAGACCAGCAGAGTTGTTGCTGTCGCCGAGGCAGGGCTTGAAAGATCCAAAACGACACCTCTGCTTGTTCAACACATTATCCGTAATGTGGCAGATGCGATTATTCAGGAATCTGGTGAATCCCCGGAATTTGATATCTATGCAGAAGTCAAGGAGCAATCTAACACCTTGTCTTTAAACTATGTAAAGCTGCTTCAAAAGAAGATAGATGGCAGTGCTCTGCCATTTGAAACCGGATTACAGATAGCCGCAGCAGGCAATATAATAGATTTCGGAGCTAAAAATCATGTTTCCCTTAATCTGGCAAAGGAACTGGAACTGCTTACTACGATTTCCTTTACCCGCTATGATGTTGAGCCGTTCAAAAAAGCTCTTGATACAGCGTCTACACTGCTCTATATCTGTGATAATTGCGGAGAAATAGTCTTTGATATGTTGTTTATCAAACAGTTGCTGCATACTTATCCAGGCCTCCAGATAGTGGCAGCGGTTCGTGATAAACCTATAATCAATGATGCTACGCTGGAGGATGCCAAAGTTGTAGGACTTGACCGCCTTGTTACGACTATTTCCAGCGGCAGCATATATCCGGGTACTATTCTTTCTGAAACATCAGAAGAGTTTCAAAAACTGTTTAAATCTGCGGATCTGATACTTGCCAAAGGTCAGGGAAATTTTGAGACATTGTTGCCATTGGCTGATAAGAAACTTTACTTTTTATTACGTATAAAGTGCGAATATATGGCGTCCTTGGCTCAGGTAGACAAAGACAGTCTGGTTCTTATGCAGGGGTAATAAACAAAGGGTATTCGGACCTTACGCTGTTAAGTTGGGATATTTTGTTTGTTAAGCAAGGTGTCCCGAAAATACTAAATTTTCTTGACAAGCATTCCCGTTGGGTTAAGATGCCCGCGTACAAAGCATAGTTCTGTACATTGGTTTAAACGATAATACTAAACCATTCGTGAGAATGGGACGGAAAGCCTATAGGGTCTCACAGAGACAGCCGGGTCGCCGAAATATCCAGAAGATATTCGGCGACCCGGCTTTTTTTGTGCCATCGCATTGGTCCAGGGTAAGGGTGCCGGTCGCGCGATAATTGTCAGGAAAGAGCAGAGCGGACAGTAGCCGCGGTGCGACACGATGCCACAATTAGGCCGAACTTCCGACACAGGGAGATATACAATATTGAAAGGAACTTGTTTACCCATGTGCCGAATCGTTAAGCCGTTACCCTTATCCAATACGCTTCATCTTATCGCTCTTCTTATTGTAATCGTCTCTCTCAATGGATGCGCTGCAATGAAAGGATTTCATGAGGAAGAACAGCTTGTTCCACGATATGTGGAAGGTGATTTCGAACGAAATGAGTTTCCTGTTGCAAAAGGTGACGATGTCATTGGCCGGTTGAGATATATCACTCTTGAAAAGGGAGATACGCTGCCGGATATTGCACGGCACTTCAGCCTGGGACTCAATGGAGTCAGTGCAGCTAATCCAGGGGTAGATATATGGGTGCCAAAGGCCGGAAAGCGTATCCTGTTGCCTCTGAGTTTTATCCTGCCGGACGCTCCTCGAAAAGACATCGTGATCAACTTGGCCGCGATGAGGCTTTTTGAATTTAAAGGGAATAGCGAGATGCTGGCAGTATTGACCTATCCGGTCGGTGTTGGTACCGAAGAGAAACCGACGCCGAGAGGTCTCATGCGTGTAAATCGCAAGGTAAGCCGACCTACCTGGCATGTGCCGGCCTCAATTGCCAAGGCTCATCTGGAAAAAGGAGATCCTCTGCCCACCGCAGTTCTACCGGGACCCCTGAATCCCTTGGGAGAATACGCGCTCTATTTAAGTGCGCCGAGTTATTTGATCCATGGCACTAATAAACCGGCCAGCGTTGGCCTTAGGGCCTCCAATGGCTGCATAAGACTCTTTCCGGAAAGCGTGAAAAAGCTTTATGGGAATACTCCGGTTAAAACAGTGGTAAACATCATTAACCAGCCGTATCTTGTAGGTCTTAGCGATGGGGTCGTTTACTTGGAAGTTCACGCGTCCACGGAAGAGTTGGATACTGCTGAGTTTGACAAGATGTATACAAAATTGAGAACTATTGAAAAGGAATCAGGTCGCACGCTTGACTGGAGTAAAGTTAAGAAAGTATTGGCCGAGACTCGCGGGATCCCTGTCCCCATATTCGAGCTCAGGCAAGGAAGCGGAAAAAGGGGGGCGGAACAGATAGAGATCAAACACCCAGACGCATTATATGGCAGACCGAAAATCCCGGAACTAAAAACAGATGCGTGGTCTGTTTTGGCTGCTGACGAACGTGACGAGATTGATGCTGAGAGGCTTTCCGCCGTTATCAACCACCAAGGTCCGCAAATCCCGGCAAGGGTGATAGCGGAGAACGATAGTTACCGTGTTATCGCCGGCCCTTTCAGTAATATCAGAGAGGCCAACGATGCAATCAAGCGCTTGAAAATCGATTTGGAAATAGATGGTAAATTGATTGAACCTATCAAGCGAGAGAGAGGAGGTGAAAAACGATGAAGAAAAATCTTTTAGTGATCTCAATGATGCTTGTTTCTGCAATTTCTTTGGGAGGTTGTGCAACTTCAGGTGACCTTGCAAAAGTTCAGTCGCAGCAGATGGCGACTAGTGCAAAAGCTGATCAGGCAGCGCAGGATGCGCAGGCTGCCAAGGCTGCCGCTGATGCGGCCACGTTAAAGGCAGAAGCTGCCGCAACCCGGGCAGAAAATGCTCTACAGATGGCAGAGGAAAGAACGAAGATGGCAGATGAAAAGGCCAGGATCGCAGATGAAAAGGCGCAGAAGGCTGACGACACTTTCCGGAAATCAATGAGGAAGTAAGTCGATTTATGTGGAGATGCTGACGTTGCTGTCAGTGCTCCGGAAAGGAAGTGGCAGGGTTTTGATTCTCTGCCGCTTCCGTATGCTTCCACCGTTCGGTAAAAGCTTTGGCTCTATCAGGTAGAGGAAGAGGAATGTTTCTGCGATCATCAAACATAGTACTAACAGACACGAAGTCAAATATGGGTAAAAAGCAAAGCAGGATGGGTAAACATCTAAACGTATTCTTTGCCTGCATCATAATGGCGCCACTATTACTATGCGGATGCAGCCACTTTGATGGGGGATCTCAGGCCAAGCTAACCTTTATAGAAGCGAATGATTTTTTCAGCCAGGGAAACTACACGGCCTCTCTGGCCAAATATCAGCAGATTACTGAAAAATATCCTACGGCGGGAGACAGGGTTCTTTTTGAGATGGGTATTGTATATGCGTATCCCGGGAATGAGCAAAAAGATTATCAGAGATCTCTTAAATGTTTTCAGAAACTCATAAAGGATTACCCGGGGAGTGAGTACAGGAAGGATAGTGCGTTGATGGTATTTAATATCAACAATGTCATTATCAAAGACAGTACGATTGCTACGCAGCACACACATATCGAGACTCTCCAGCAAGAGATTAAAAACAATGGGAATGAGCTTGTTACCCTACAAAATAAGATTGAAGCGCTTGAGCAAGAGGTCCGGAGCAAAGAGAGTGAGAATGTTAAGCTGCAAAAAGAGATTTTTGCCTTCCCGAAGGGAGCGGTGGACAAGATTCTTATAGAAAAGAAAGTTCGACGATTGACGTTGGTCTCAAAGGGCAAGGTGCTCAAAACCTACCAAATAGCCTTGGGGGGAAACCCGAACGGTCCAAAAGAAAGGCAGGGCGATAACAAAACCCCGGAGGGGAGCTACGTTATTGATTCAAGAAACAGGGGCAGCCTTTATCACCTGTCGCTTCATATTTCCTATCCAAACGAGAAAGACAAAAAGCGAGCAAAACAACTTGGTGTTTCTCCGGGCGGCGACATCATGATCCACGGTCTTAAAAATGGATTCTCGTGGGTTGGCGATCGCCACAGAGAGGCTGACTGGACGAAAGGGTGTATTGCCGTTACAGACGAAGAAATAGTGGAAATCGCCAAATTAGCGCCAAATGGCACGATCGTTGAGATAAGACCATGAAGACATAAAATAAAGTTTGCCCACCACCTCTCGATTCAAGCAATTTCTCCGACAATTCCGATAGCAGTTACATAAATGTCAAACTTGGTGTCAAACTTGGCTGACATGGCAGTGAACTTCATGTAAACTCCAACATCGCTTTTTGGTCCTTTAACGGATATGGTAGAGGAGTGATATGATTCCTAATCTTCAGGTAAAAAACCGCTTCCGGTTTAGCCCTGCAACAGGATCTGCATGAGCCCCCCCATTTTGAATAAGCGCAGGCGCTGGACCATTTTTGCTACCCTGGCGTTGATGTATATTATGGTCTATTTTTACCGCGTTTCACTGGCGGTAGTGGCCGGTGATATCTCGCGCGAACTGCATCTGACGCCGGAGCAGCTTGGGACTCTCTCCGGGGTGCTGTTCTATGTTTATGCTGTTGCCCAGTTGCCCCTGGGCCCGATGATAGATCGACTCGGGAGCCGGGTTGTGATCAGCGGTTGCGGTGTCCTGACCACAGTTGGCGGGATTCTCTTTGCACAGGCTGACACGCTTGGGGTCGCGATGATCGCCCGTGCGCTCATCGGAGTCGGCACCGCTTCGGTACTGATGGCGACCTTTACGCTCTTTAGTCACTGGTATAGCAAGCAGGAATTCGGGCGGGTCTCCGGCTTCATGGTAGCGCTCGGCAACCTCGGCAACCTTGCCGCTACGGCTCCTTTGGCGCTGGCAGTCGGAGTCTTCGGCTGGCGGAATACTTTTCTTGCTGCCGCTGTTGTGCAGGCGCTGGTGACACTGCTGGTCTTCATCAAGGTGCAGGACAGACCATCGGGAGCCCCGATTCATGAAGGTGGGGGCTCAGATCCTGAAATAAAAATGATGGCGGCCTGGGGTGAAATTTTTGGCACGCGGGATTTCTGGCTGCTGGGATTTCTCTCCTTTTCATGGTACGGCAATTACCTGGCGCTGCAGGCGTTATGGGGTGGGCCGTATCTGATGGAGGTGTTGCATCTTTCCCGCGGGGCTGCCGGCAGCATGCTCATGTTCACCTCTTTCGGGTTCATCGTCGGCAGTTCATTTGTCGATACGGTTGCCCGACGCTTCTTCAGGTCCTATAAAAATACCCTCCTGGCTGGGCAGTTACTGCTTCTGCTGTTCATGACGGCCTTTCTGGGATGGGCGGAGACAGTGCCGCAGCCGCTGCTGGCGCTGGTGTTTTTTGTTGTCGGCCTGGCGGTCTCCAGCGGGGTGATGATTTATCCGATTATCCGCTCCATGTTCCCGGTCGGCATCGTCGGTACCGCGCTGACGTCGCTTAATTTCTACGTATTGATGGGGGCGGCGGTAACACAACAGGTCATGGGGGTTATTGTAGGATCATACGGAGATGCGGCAGGGGGGATGTCGGCGGGGGCGCTGCATGCGGCTTTCATATTTCCTATAACGGCTCTGGCGCTCGCAATCATCCTCTACTCGCGCGCACGCGAATACGGCCAGTTGGTGTTGTAGCCCCTTCTGCTAATCCAGCTCTTCCCCAACCTCTTCCATCTCCAGCGTAATTTCGTTCAGTGCTGGATCCTTCTTCCTGAAAGCAACTACCAGCCAGTAGCAGAGCGCATAACCGGCGAGTGCCGCAAAAAAACCGATCACCGAACTCCCCAGAATAATTGACGAGGCGTACTCTTTAAGGGCACTCCACTCCAGCTTGGTCACGCTGAACGCACCCGGTTTGTTGCCGAGCATGATTTCGCCCAGTTTGTAGCTGGCGGCCAGAACCGGCACTACTGTCAGGGGGGTGTTGATCCAGGAACCGGAGAGGCAGGCCACCTTGTTGAGGCGGAAGATAAAGGCCAATACGATGGCCATGCCTGTGTGCAGACCGAAGAAGGGAGTAAAACTGATAAAGACGCCTAAGGCGAAGCCGGCGGAGATGTGCCCGGGATGGGCATCGAGCGAAAGAATCTTTTTAAATTGTTTTTTGTACTTGTCGATATTGATCATAGCGGCCCCGGTTGCCGATAAGTCTACGGGCATGAGGCCGGTTTTGTCAATTGAATAGACTTTAAAGGGGGGGTGTTGGCGATAAATACTAGCATGGCTACACATTAAAAAGGTCACCACACCATCTTCTTTTTTGAAGGCAAGTTTATCGTAACTTGGCTTCAAACGCATGAGAGGAGATCAGGAGTTCTGAAGTTGTAGAAAATTTGCACAATAGTAACCATGTCGCAAGTTGATCGTAACCTAACCCTGATAGACTTGAACTATAAAAAGATAATTGGAAGGAAATGTGCCATGTGGAAAGAAGCTGTTATATACCTGATTGTAAGCCGTCTCATTGCCGTCAGGTTTTCTCCTCGCTGTGTCGGAAAAAAGTTGTGACGTTGCATCACTGCATTCGTTTTGCCATCCTCGCGGCATTCTGCCTGACACCGGCAGTTATTTATTCGGCTGGCGCTAACACAAAAACGGTGGCGCACTACAAAGTCTCATCAATGGCGTTTGCCATCGGCGATGTCACCACAACCCAGCGAATGTCCGAAGATGGCGGTATTACCAGCCTTTACTTTGAAACCAAAACGGCGGTTAAGGCGTCATTTTTGTGGATGGGATACCAGCAGGAGACAATAGAGAAGGGTGTCATCCGGAAAGAAAATCTGGTTAGCTATTCCCGCAAGGGCAGTGAAAATGGTGCCACCATCGATATTGAAGGGCGGCTTGAGAAATCCTCATTCCGCTTTAATGTCCGTGAGCAGGGTGGGGTGCGCTCCGTTATCATTCCCCGCAGCAGCTATGACTACACCACCATGGAATGCCCCGAAGCGCGACAGGATTTTTCGGGTAAAACAGAGGTCTCCCTGCGAGTGCTCGATGTGGAAAAAATGGCAGTGGTCAAGCGGGATTATCGCCTCGTCCGCACAGAGCAATACTCCGTTGCCGGGAAGGAATACCCCTGCCGGGTAATTGATTATTCAGACCGGAATAAAAAAGCCCGGCGCTGGATCGCCTGGGATGGGACAACGGTGGTGATGTACCGCCAGGATGGCAGGGGAGAGAAGGACTCGTACTCAGTCCGGGCGATGGCGGTGAGTAAGGAGATGTGACATTAAAAAGTAACACAACTTTTACAAGGTGCGAACACAGTCGTCACAATTTTCATATATGATCAAATCATATGATCAACTCTACCAGCGCCAGAGAACAGAAGCCCGAAGCCGACCTCACACCGGAGAGCGCCCGTAAGGTTTTCGCACGACTGGGCGTTTCCTTTGCTTCCCGGGAGGAACTGGCGGC
Source organism: Deltaproteobacteria bacterium (assembly GCA_019162745.1). GTDB lineage: Bacteria > Desulfobacterota > Desulfuromonadia > Geobacterales > Pseudopelobacteraceae > JACRCG01. Next base: position 7,535 of record JAFLLC010000234.1, read on the forward strand.
GACGCTCCCCTTTTCGCTGCATGATGTGACCGCCGGTTCGGAGAGCGAGCTTCAGGCGGTGGTCTGCGGAGCAAAAGAAGATGTTGACCTACCGCTGATTATTGAGCAATCCAATTTTTTTGCCAATATGATGAAGCGGGCGGCAGCGGGCGAAACGCCGCGCAAGGTCGTGGCCGATCTGGAACGGTTCCTGGCGGATAACCCTTCGCAGGTGTGGGAAAACAGCTGGGTGCGTTTTCCCCGCCGCAACCTTTCCCGTTTTGCGCACGATGTATTTGAAAAAGATCTGCTGGCGGATAAAAAGAACCCGGTGTCCGGCAGGCGTAGCGACGCGGAGCGTTTCACCTTCCGGGACGCCTCCGGCGAGGAGATGCTGCGGCTGCCGATCAGCTATCTGATCAAGCTGGCGCTGGCTGACCTGCTCGGCACACAGCAGATACTCCCCGACCTGATCCGCCAGACCGGCATCCGCCTGATGGATCACTACCTCAACGACAATACCTCGCCGGAAACCTTTTCGTTCAACGTCGTATCCCTCACCCCGAAGAGCCGCATGGGCAGGTCCATCGCCAGGGAGACCGCCATCCGCTTCCTGATGACACAGCTGCTGGTGATGTACGCCAATCAGGCGTTCGGTATCGGTGAGCATGGTCAGCAGGCGATGACCTATTTCGCCCCGCACCCGCCGGTTAGGCAGAAAGAGCTGAATGACCATGTCTCGGACAGCTTCTATCGCGACCTCTTCATGAGCCCCTGTCTTTCCGGGTGGGACAAGGGGGCGGATAAATTCCGCTACATGCAGCTCTGCCACCAGGTGTTGTCCCGCAGCCAGCTCAATGCGGTCGCCAAGCTGAGGGATGCCGGCATCATCCAGACTAATCTGGTGGTGCTGCCAAACCTGTCCAATGTCTGTCTGGCCAACAACGGCACCCACATCAGCCTCGGCAGCAACCGCTTGACCGCTGCTCTCGCCGATGGAGGCTCAGGCTTCAATGCTGCTCACGAAAAACATTTCGGCGATCTGGCGATCAAGATCAGTGAACACTTCCTGCCGCTCTTTGTCGGCACCTATACCGCAGCCCCCTACCGGCTCGCGTTCACCGATTTCCACCCGGAAAAGGCGCTCGGATTTCTGCCGCACGAACTCGATTACACGCACCTGAGAATGATCTGGCGCCGCTGGAAAAAGAAGGCCGACCTGTCCATTTTCGGCCAGCCGCTTACTCCCTTTGGACCGGAGGCGCTGGACAGGGTGGTGAGCTCTGCCTTCAGGCTGAAGGGGGATTTTGTCCCGGACTATCGGCTGGTCGATTACCTCGTCTGCCTGCTCTCCACGGAACAGAGCCCCGGGCTGAACGGCCAGGTAGGTAACAGTGATCTCCTCCGCCGCGATCTCGCTGATATGGGGGTGTTTGATGAACAGATGTCGGTCTATCTGCTCTACAAACAGCGTGAATTTGCCAAAATGGGCTTTTCCGGTTTCGAAGGGAGGCACTACAGCGTTTTCGAAAATTTCGGGGAAGACATGGGGCGGGCGGCCGATCTGCAGACCCTGATCACGGCGCTGGCCTACAAATACATGGCGCTCGGCACTACCCATGCCCACATTCCGGACGCCCCTGTGGTGGAGAGCGAGCGGCGGCAGATCTTCTTCGGCGCAGCTATCAGCATCCCCACCTTTTTTGTGCAGAAGGGTAGCGCCAACGCTTTTCTGCACAAGATCCTTAAAAAAACGGCCGGCATCCGCCCCAGCCACCGCTATCCCGGCTATCTACGGGTTCAGATTCATGAGTACCGCCGGGCACTGCTGCAGGTGATCCGTGAGGATGCGGCCGATCTGGTCGAACTGATGGGACTGCATGACACGCTGAACGATCTCGAAATGCGGCTGAATGACCCTCACATACATTCCGCCGCCGGGCGTATCACCTCCGGCATTCTCGCCGAGGTGAACGGGTCGTCACCGTTACGCGTCAATGCCAGAGAATTCAATGTCGGCGCTGAGCAGTACTATCGTACAACCCTGCGTAAGCGTCACCTGGATGAGGCCCTCGGGTTTCTTGCCGAGGATTGCAGCGAGTTTGACCGGGAGCAGGGTTCACTGGATGATCCGCAGCGGAAGGCGTTGCGGGTTGTCCTGCAGGGGCAGGACGCTGCCCGGTTCGTTGGGATCGCCAAAGAGGATGTCCTCCATGAGCGGGCCGATATTTCAACCCTGCAGCGCCTGATGAATCTGTTGCTGTTCAAGGTGCATCACGACGAGAAGGCAGCCGCTCAGTCAGCAGACATTAAAAGGAGTTATCCGGATGATACAGCACCAGTATATCGAGCGGGATAGCGGCATGGTAATAACCGAGCGGCTGCTCGGAGACCGGATGGTGCGGCTGCTCTATCATGGCGTGCGCGAGAACAGTACGGCTCTGTTCAGGATACTGACCAGCAACTGGTCGTCCCACGTCCTGGGCATGGTAAATTTTGACCGCCCCGTCCTGAACGAACGCGCCTTTCTGGCCGATTGCGGCATTGACCTGTCAGAGTGTTTCGACCCGTCCTGCCATCTGGATACGCCGCGTAAAATATTCGAGCGGAAGATCCGCTACTGGGAATGCCGCCCGATGCCGGCTGAGGAGGATGCCGTCGTATCTCCCGCCGATGCGCGGGTGCTGGTCGGGTCCTTTCACGAAACCTCGCTGATCTTTTTGAAGGACAAATTCTTCTCGTTCGAGGAGTTGCTTGGCGAAGAAAACCCGGAATGGCAAAAGACTTTTGCCGGAGGGGACTTTGCCGTATTCCGCCTGACCCCTGATAAATACCACTACAACCATGTCCCGGTATCCGGGCAGGTGGTTGATGTTTACACCATTGACGGCGATTACCATTCGTGCAATCCGGCCGCTGTGGTCGCCGTTGCCACACCATATTCGAAGAACAAGCGGGTGGTGACGGTCATCGATACCGATGTGCCGGGAGGAACCGGCGTGGGATTGGTGGCGATGATCGAGGTGGTGGCCCTGATGATCGGCGACATCGTCCAGGCCTACAGTTCTGAATCATATAGCGCGCCGCAGGCGGTCGAAAAGGGGATGTTTCTGCAGAAGGGACAGCCAAAGAGCCTCTACCGTCCCGGGAGCAGCACCGACATACTTATATTCCAGGAGGGACGCATCGATTTTGCCGCAGATATTCTGGATAATATGAACCACAAGGGAGCTTCGAGCCGCTTTACCCATGGATTTCAGAGACCTCTGGTGGAGACGGATATTCGGGTGAGGTCGCATCTCGGCACGGCACGGGGGGGGCGGTTGTAATGATTGTATCTGTGATGTTTCTTGCCGTAATTTTTCTCCTTGTTGCCTACTTCTGGTGGGGATTCAGGGTGCTCCCTGGCGAGAAGTGGCAGGTCGTGGCTTCGATGCCGGTAGCCAGAACGGAACAGGGGGAGTGGAGCGGCATCAACTTCACCTGGTACGGTCTTCTGAGCGCTAATGCCTACCTAGTCGCGGTGGTGGTGCTGCTGGTTTTGATGGGCGCGGTCGGCGTTCCGCCTGTCGGGACGGCAATTCTGGCGGCGGCCATGCTCTGCTGCTGTGTGCCGGCGTCGCGGCTGGTGGCCCGAATCGTCGAAAAGAAGAGCAATACATTCACGGTCGGAGGGGCGGTCTTCGTCGGCATCCTGATCACTCCCTTCGTAATAGCGGTTGTCAATCGCACTGCCGGGGAGTTGCTGGCGTTTCATATCCCGATCATGTCGGCCTGCGCCGCCATCGCCATCGCCTACGCCTTTGGCGAAGGGCTGGGGCGGCTCGCCTGCATCAGCTTCGGCTGCTGTTACGGGAAACCGCTCGCGTCCAGTTCGAAACTGCTCAAGCGGCTGTTTGCCGGACGCAGCTTCGTCTTTTTCGGCAGCACCAAAAAAATCGCCTACGCCGGCGGGATGGAAGCGATCGAGGTGATCCCGATCCAGGCGGTCACGGCAGTTTTTTATTCAGTCTGCGGTCTGATCTCGGCCGGGATGTATCTCTCGGCACATCACACGAGTGCCTTTCTGTTTGCGACGATTACCACCCAGGGGTGGCGCTCCTTTTCCGAGACCCTCCGGGCCGACTATCGTGGTGAGGGTAAAATTTCCGCCTATCAGATCATGGGGTTCATCGGCGTAATATATGCGCTCGCGGTGTCATACGTTCTTGCCGGTGAGTCTACTGGTGCGCTTGAGCTATCCGCCGGCCTGAAAAGTCTCTGGAGCCCGGCGCTGATTCTGTTCCTGCAGGGCATCTGGATAACAATATTCCTTTACACGGGGCGGAGCACGGTAACCGGTGCCACGCTCAGTTTTCATGTGCATCGTGACCGGATTTAAAGGTCCGGCTGTGCGGCGGTGGCATTAATATGTGGCGGTGGATCACCGCTCCGGTCATGAAACGGGTGCGGGTTGTCATGTCATCCGGGTTGACGCGACAAAAACTGGCCCTGACACTGTGTCTCGGTATCGCCTTCGGTATTTTGCCGCTGCTGTGGGGCACGTCGCTACTCTGCATCCTGCTGGCACATATGCTCCGGCTCAACCATGTGGCGCTGCAGTCGGTCAACTACCTGCTTTATCCGCTCCAACTGGCACTCCTTGTGCCTTTTTTCAAACTGGGAGCACAGCTCTTTCCCTGGGGCCCGTCGCTGCCGCCGCAGATTCTGTACACACTGGGCCAAAGCTCCGCTCTGTCGTCGTTAAACATCCTTGGCTGGATAATGCTCAGAGCGATTGCGGCATGGTTGGTCACAGCACTTCCGCTTGCCCTGCTCGTCTATGGCATACTGAGGGCAACCGTTTTTAAAGAAAGCACCCAAACATTCAGCCGCTGAAATTGAATATTCATTCCGGTTACTATTATCAAGGAGATTATATGGCAGGCCCTTATGCACACATTACGCTGCTGCATGAACTCATGCGGCCGGAAAGACTGGAGTCGGTTTTTTCTCCGTCGTCACACTTTTACGGTGCACTGACAGCTTATTTACCTTATGCAACGCTGGGTTCCGTCAGCCCGGATTATCCGAATCTTGCCCGGGATAACGGCACGGCCGCCCAATGGGCCGATGCCATGCACTACACCCGGGCGTGCGCGATGATGTCGAGCGGCATCACGCGCATCAGGGGTTCACACGGAGCAGTTCGCGACAAGCAGACCGCCTGGCTTCTCGGCTACAGTGCGCATGTTGCAGCCGATGTGACGATCCACCCGATAGTCCAGGCAAAGGTGGGCGTATATGCGGAAAACCAGCGGCAACACCGCATCTGCGAAATGAACCAGGACAGCTATATTTACCGCAGAATGAATCTGGGGGAGATAGGGGAATCGGACAGTTTTGCACTGACCGTTGCACGGTGCGGCGATGTCGATAACAAAACCGTTCTTGACCGCGATATCGTCTCGCTCTGGCAAGGGATGCTCGAAGACACCCATCCGGAACGGTATGCTGCTCATCCACCGTCCTGTGCCTCGTGGCACCGGGCATTTATTGCCAGGGCCTCCGACTGCAGAGCCGGAGAGGTACGGCTTTTCCCGCTGTCCGGCGTCATTGCCGCAAAGATGGGTTTGGCCTATCCGGCCTTTGAAGCGGTTGACCGGCAGTTCATCGACGAGCAGTTGGTGCCGTCAGTACCCTCGTACAGTCTCGGGTATGATGCAATCTTCGCTCATGCCGCCGATAATATTGCCGCTGTCTGGAGTCAGGTGGAACAGGCTGTCTGTGGTGAGGATCAGTCGTATATACCTGCGTTTGGCGAGTGGAATCTGGACTCCGGGCGTGACGAGCATGACAAGCTTGTTTTCTGGGAATGAATAACCCCGCCACAAGCTACGAGGTATCACGTCATTAATGGCTTTCTCTCATCGAAGCAAGCTTCGGGGAATATGAGCCGGAGTGTTTAAAAGGTTGTCTCGGTAATTTCAAAATTTTTCCGGTCACTTGTTACACTGCTTATATGACAAGTAGCTCTGTGTCAGGCGTTAGAGCACATATCTCAGCAAGGTATGGCTGGCTGTTCTTCTGTATAAATTGTTCAAACTGCTCCATTGGCAGCGGGCGACTCAGCAGAAAACCTTGCATTGACTCACAGCCATGTTGTTGCAGGTAGTCGAGTTGTTCTGCGGTCTCTACGCCTTCCGCTACGACCCGCAACCCAAGACTGCGTGCCATGCCGAGAATGGTGTTTACCAGGGTCGTATTGCTTTCAGGCAAGGTCATGATGAACGACCTGTCGATCTTCAGTTCATTAAGGGGCATCCGTCGCAGATAGGCCAGTGATGAATAGCCGGTGCCGAAATCATCCATGGAAAGTGAAACGCCTGCCGCCCGCAAAGCATTCAGTTTTTGCAGGGTGTCTTCAGGTTCCTTCATCATGATACTTTCGGTAAGTTCCAGGCAGATGCGCGCCGGGTCGATCCCGGCCTCCGATATGATTGCTGTTATCCGTTCTACTATGTCAGGACGTTGAAACTGCAGGAATGAAACGTTGACTGATGCGTGCCGGATATCGATGTCAACCTCAAGCCACCGTTTGATTTGATTACAAACCTCCCGCAACACCCATTCCCCTACCTGTATGATCATGCCGGTATCTTCCAGAATGGGAATGAATTCTACGGGTGAAATCAGTGGCCCTTCTTGTGGCTGCCAGCGGAGTAGCGCCTCAAGGGCGTTTATCCGGCCGGTTGCCAGTTCTTGTTGCGGTTGGTAATACACAATAAATTCCTGCCGTTCCAATGCGCGGCGTAACAGTGTTGCCATCACCAAGCGCTCGGATGTCTTGCTGTTCAGCCCGTGATTGTAACGCTCAAAGCTGTTATGTCCACGTTTGAGCGCTTGATACATTGCTGCTGCCGCACTGCGCAACAACTCTTCCGCATTTGCACCATCATCAGGGTAGTGCGCTACCCCCATGCTTGTTGATATAAAAAATTCCTGTCCCTGCACCACGAATGGTTTTTCAAAAACATTCATAAGGCGCGGCGCAACACAATTTTCCTGCCCATCTGCGCAGAAACGAAGTGGCGCTATAGCAAACTCGTCAATACCGAACCGGGCAACCATATCGCCGTTCCCCACAGAAGAGACCAGCCGCCCGGCAACTGCCTGCAACAGGCTATCCGCCACGGAGTGCCCGAAAGCGCTGATAATCGTATCGAAGTTGTTGAGGTCCAGAAAAAGCAGCATGACCTTGTTACCTGAGCGTGTTGTGTCATTAATTGTCTCCGTAATCTGTTTTACCAGCATATTACGGTTGGGCAGACCGGTGAGCGTGTCATAGTTTGCCTGCCGGTACAGCTCTTCTTCATCGAGTTTGCGTTGGGTGATGTCTTCCTTGATAGCAACAAAATGGGTGATTTCCCGGCTATCCTGCCTGACTGGCGTGATAGTGGCGCTTTCCCAAAACAGCTTGCCGTCTTTGCGTTTGTTGCAAAAATATCCCTGCCATGTTTTACCTGACAGAATCGTTTCCCAGATATTTTTATAGTATTCGGGAGGATGAATTCCTGACTTCAGCACACGAGATGTTTTACCGCGAGCTTCTTCAACAGTATACCCTGACATCCTCTCAAAGCTTGCATTGGCATATTGTATCAAGCCATCCTTATCAGTGATCACCACTGTATTAGCGCTCTGCTCAACAGCTATGGTGAGCCGCTGAATCAGGGAATCCCGCTGCTTTCTTTTTGTAATATCCTGAACCATCCCCATCAAAGCAGGCTCGTTGTTCCAGGTGATAGCGGTGTAGAATATTTCAGCATTAAAGCTGCGTTTCTCAGCTACATTCCTGCAGAGCCACTCCATCTTCAATGTCACGCCAGCTGCAACTTCGGCCATAATTACGGGTAGTTGTTGATGCCTCTCCTCTGTTTCTGCTGTCAGATCCAGAACGGTTGAAGAAAGCAGTTCATCTTCAGTGGCGCCGTAAAGTATCAGTGCTGGGCGGTTGACCGCAATGATATGCCCCTGCTGATTGTGGATGATGATTCCTTTATCCGTGTTGTCAAAAACAGTACGAAGATTTTGCCTTGATTCGGACAATTCGTTGCTCAGTCTGACTATGCCGTTGTAGCGCCAAAATCCCATGGCAGTTCCGAACAGCAGGGTTCCTCCAGCCATAAACCACCAGACCCAGTGCGGAATGGCGCGGCTGACAGGGATTCCGAGCCAATGGTCAGAATTCCGGTAATAAAAAGAGCTTTTATCGGCCTTTAGCCTGACAAGGTCGCGGTCAATTGTTTGAAGCAGTGCGAGGTGATTACCTTTAGAGGTGGCGTAGGCGTTCTGCATAGGATTAAAAATGACCGGAGTCTGGTCAATTTTGTTTGCTTCAACCGGTGATATCGGATAGAGGCAACTGACCACACAAGCATCAGCGTGTCCGGCAACGACCGCGCGCACCGCTTCGCCATAGGAATGCATGTGCTCTATCCGGGCCGTGACCCCAAAGCTTGTCAGCATCCCGGTAAACGCTTTTCCGTGTGCGTCAGCTGGAACAAGCGCGATCCGCTTTCCTTCCAGGTTCAGTATGGAGGAAACTTTCTGATTTTTTGCCGCATACAGTTGGCCCCAGTTGAGCAAAACCGGTTCCATCGTGAAGCTATAGAGAGCTTCCCGCTCCTTTGAATGGCCAATCCCTGCCAGGAAGTCGATTTTGCCGCTGGACAGTCCTGCCAGGCATTTTTCCCACAGACACGGTTTCCAATTGATGCGCCACCCTTCCTGTTTGGCTATGTAATTCAGCAAATCTACCGAGATGCCGGTGGGTACACCTGTTTTATTTGTGAAGGCGATGGGAGGGTTTTCTTCGTATCCGACGTTGATAGACGTCTGGGCGGCGTAGGCGTCAGTCAGCAATAGCGATGTGATGACAAGGCATATATGTAACAGGCGGGTTACAATTTTTGCGGGAGAGGGGTTTTTCATTGTCGATTATTGCGTGGTGCCACGCATATACAGTAATAGTTTAGTTTGCTCGTTGTTGGCGAAATGCTACTACTCATTCAATGTATATATATGTTTTCTTTACTGTTACAGTTTATAGCAGTTTATTATTACAACGAGGTTGCGGCCATGTAGAGATTGTGTAACGATCTTTCGCCGGGCAAAAACTATTTTGTAAAAATACCAATTAAGCGGTAAGGTTCCTGAAATATTTCCGAAAAGAATTGGTGTGTGAAGTGAAGTTATGCTATTGCATTCAGGCACTATTCGGTTGTCGCCTTATCGGAGTGATCTATGAAAATAATTGCCGTCTATAACATCAAGGGTGGTGTCGGTAAGACGGCCACGTGCGTCAATCTGGCTTATTCCTCTGCGAAGAGCGGCCTGAGAACGCTTCTGTGGGATCTGGACTCTCAGGGGGCCTCAAGCTTTTACTTTAATGTGAAACCGGAGGTTAAGGGGGGGACGAAGAAACTCTTCAAGACCAAGGCGATCGGCGATCTGGTGAAAGAAACCGATATTGACCGCCTGGACCTGCTCCCGGCGGATTTTTCCTACCGCCATATGGACCTGTTTCTTGACAGCGAAAAAAAACCGAAAAAACGGATGCGCGAATTTTTAAGCCGCTTCGAAGATGATTATGACGTGCTGTTTCTCGATTGCCCCCCCAGTTTTTCGCTGGTGTCGGAAAACGTCTTTAATTCGGCTGATGTCATGCTGGTGCCGCTTATCCCAACAACATTGTCTTTGCGGACCTACGGGCAGATTCTGGATTATGTCGGTGAACATAAAAAACTTACCCTCAAGCTGATGCCGTTCTTTTCAATGGTGGACAGGCGCAAGAAGCTCCACCTTGAAACCATGGAAACAGGGCAGACCGGTATTAAAGGGTTGCTGCGCACAGACATCCCGTATCTTTCAATTATTGAGTACATGGGAGTAAAAAGAGCGCCGGTAGGAGAATTTGCACCCAAAAATCAGGCTGCGGTGCTGTTTGACCAGCTTTGGACGGAGATCGTTCTCCGGGCGAAGCTGAGCGTCAGGTAAAGGTAGGCTTTCAGTGTAAAATTAAATAGCCGCTATCACACTTTAGAGGAGACAAACATGTACATAGCCAGAGACAAAAATAACGACCTGTACCTTTTTAACGAACTGCCCAACCGGGGTAACGAATGCTGGTGGGCACCCTCAGGAGTCGACGGCACCTATCTGCGCCTTGATAAATCGCTCTATCCGGAGATTACCTGGGATTCAGAGCCGTTGAAGGTGGAGATATCGACGGTCAAACCCGGTTAGAAGGTTGAGACAGGCAGCCACATTGAGTCAGGACGTATTTTCTTGCCGCAAAATACGCTGGTTCGTCACGCAAACGTGTTAAAGTTTACACAATCGTAACATTCTACGGTTTGTAACAGTGATATACACATTCAGTTCCTTACTGGAACCAGCTTGCAAGGTCACCTTTCAGGTTGTTACCGCTGTGTCTACACATATGAATGACGTGACGATTCTAAACTCAAGCAAGGAGGCAGCAATGGGTAAAAAGGAAAAGGCGGCTTTTGCATTGGCAGAAGATTTACAGGCGGTAATTGCGATGGTTCCCAGGCTGAGTAATCTTATAAAAGTGCATAAAGAGATTGCGGCCGGCTATCAGAAGTACCGTAAAAATGGTGGTGAGGCGATTCCCGGTATAGAGAAGCACCTTGGTGTTAAAGAACAAGCGAGTCCCGTTCCCCCCAAGAAAAAGAAAGCAGTAATGGTAAAAGAGGTCAAAGCTCCTGAAGAGGGTGCTGAGGCAGAAAAGACAAAGAAGAAAGTTAAAAAATAAATAATTTGTGGCGTCTGTGAAGATAGAGAGAAAGAACAGTTAAATCAGTGGCTGAACGTTTCCGGGATGATACGTGAGCCACGGATGTGCAGGGGCGGCAGCGATGCCGCCCTTTTCGTTTGTGTGGAGTTTGAACGGGCGATTTGCTATAAAAGTGCGGTTGCTTTTGGTGGGAAGCGTGAACGCGCTATAGGAGAAAAATAATGACTAAAGAAACCGCCATTAAACTGTTTGAACACCGCCAGGTCCGTACCAAATGGGATGAAAATAAACAAAAATGGTATTTTGCCATAGTTGACGTAATTGCTGTCCTTACTGATAGTCCAAATCCGCAAGTTTACTGGCGTGTACTGAAAAAACGGTTGCTTGCTGACGGAAACGAAACCGTTACAAATTGTAACGGTTTGAAAATGACCGCACCGGACGGCAAAATGCGACTTACGGATGTTGCCGACACGGAACAGCTTTTGCGCATTATCCAATCAATCCCCTCACCAAAAGCCGAGCCATTCAAACAATGGCTTGCCCAGGTGGGGTATGAACGAATCCAGGAGATCGAAAACCCTGAGCTTGCCCAGGAGCGGATGAAGCAACTCTACGAACTGAAGGGGTATCCCAAGGAGTGGATCGATAAACGCTTGCGTGGTATCGCTATCCGCCAGAACCTGACAGATGAATGGAAAGAGCGGGGGATTTCGACGGAGCGGGACTTCGGTATTTTGACCGCCGAAATTGCCAGGGCGACATTCGGCGTGACCCCGGCTGAAAATAAAGAGCTGAAAGGGCTAACCGGGAAAAACAATAACCTGCGTGACCATATGACCGATCTGGAATTGATCTTCACCATGCTGGGTGAAAAGGTGACAACCGAGATATCACAGACAGAAAAACCGGATACCTTTGAGAAAAACAAAAAAGTAGCCAAACGCGGCGGAGGCGTGGCAGGAACTGCACGTAGAGAAACAGAGAAAGAGCTTGGCAGAAGCATCGTCAGTAAAAAGAATTATCTGCCACAAGGATTATTGGATGATGACACGAAATAATCTGACTTGATTCCATTTTATGGGATCACCTGAAAAACAGACTCCCCAGCCCCAGCGTCCGTCTCACATCCCACAGATTCATAAACAGAGCGTCGAAACGCTCGTGCGCCACCTGCTCCTCTTCACGTTCCCAGAAAAACAGTCTGCTGGCAGGATAAAGGTAGCCGAAGGGATAGGCGGTCATGCTGGTGCGTCGCCGGGCGACTTGATCCAGCGGATAACGGTAGATCGCCTCCTGGCGTTGAACCAGCATTTGGGCCTGTTGGCGCACCAGCCGTGCTCGTGTGAGTAGCGGCGATGAACCGTGGGAATTATTACGCTTGTGTGCGTGTTCTTCGCGTTTGGCTAATAATGCCCTCAGTGTCAGTGCCCGGTGACTGGCCCGCAGCGCGGTCACCCGCAGGCCACGCTCAAACTCTGACAGCAGCTTGGTCTCAGTCCCTCCGATGTGTCCCGCAGCGCTCAAACGTTCAATCCTACTTTCCAACAGGTCCACAACCTCACCCATACGCAGCGCATAGGTTTCAAGATCGGCGATCGGCTGAGTCAGCACATTTGCGGCCTCAGCCGCCGTCGCGTCATTCAGCAGCCACCCGTAACGAAACTTCGGCTCCGGCTGAAATGGCTTGTTGAAGGGGGACGGCAACTCCGAGAAAGGGGTGAGCGCCGCCATGAAACGGAGCAGCTCCTTTTCCTTCAGGTACCTGTTCTGCACCTTCAAAGCCTCTCCCATCAGCCGCTGCAGCTCCCGGTCGCTGTTTAGCTCCGCCAACCGCGACAGTGGAGAGGTCGGGCGCACATTTCCATTGTCTTGCAACTGCCATGACCAGCGGGCGATGCTCCAGTCGGTCAGCCAGTAGCCCCATTCCCAGCCGGATGAAAAGGTGAGATGACCGCTTACGCCGAGGTGTGACATTGTTTCGATGTCGCTCCAGCGGGCATCCAGATACGGCAGTAGCAACAGCGGCACCGATGAGTCGAAGCCGACCCAATAGGAGGACTCGGGCCAGTACCACGTTTCGCGCTTTTTACTTTCGGCAATTGCCGCCTCAAGCATGAAGCGCTGGTTTTGGTTGCCGTACACCGGCGCCTTTGGTTCAGAGGCCGAATAGCACATGACGGTATGGATCATGATGCCGCTGTTGGGAAGTTTGGGACGTCTGACTTTCTCTCCACTCGTAGAACAAATGACATGGGTGGCATACATCAGGCGCGCACCGTAGCGTTTTTCCACCTGCTGCTCGATATGCATCTGCACGTCAGGGAGCAACCTGTCCAGAAACGGCAGATGTTCTCCAAGGGTGACATCGAGGCTCAGGTAGTCCCACGGTGCCTGGAAAAGCCATGCCAGTGTCTGGTCAACCTGTCGTTGATACGACGGATAGGGGCGCAACAGGGTGATAAGCTGAAATGCCTGCTGCTGGATCATGGAGAGTGAAACCTCGATGCCGCAGCGAATGCCGCGCCGGTGGGCATATTCCACGATGCGCCGGGCATGGGCAGGCCATGTGGTGCGATCGACCTCACGGAGCAGAAAAAACTGGAAGGTATTCTGCCCGTTACGCGCCAGCCAGTCGAGGTAGGCTTTGACATCTTCAAAGGCGTTCGGATGCAGCGGATTACAGAGTTGTTCCGTCAGTTCGATCGGGTGCTGGGTGTGGAGATGAAAACCCCGCTTTTCAAAGCGGGGTGAAGCGGCGAACGAGAACCGTTCCGGGAGCGGCCAGTTGTTGTGGGTCGGAATAATGCTTTCCCGTGGATGATAAAATCTGAAGCCGAGCTTTTCCTGCAACAGGCCGTACAACCCGGCGGCAACACCCTCGGGAGAAACGGCTGCCAAGCGAAGCAATATGATTCCACCGCGTTTATGTGACCGCCAGCGATAGGAAGCATCCGGTACAGCGGTGCAGAGGTAGGGGCGCACCGATGGTCCCGGAACACAGAGATCCCTGTTTGCGGTAACGTCCGGCAGAACTATCCGCACCCGGCAGTTGCGTGCATTGCGTGAGATCACTGCGCCGGGAAACGAACGGTGCAGGAGGCCGTCAACATCGTTAATAGCTTGGGAAGCGGCAGGATTAGAGCGCAAGTTTTTTGAAGCATCTATGGAGATTGCCAGCGGAAGCGCCGAGGAGTCGGGTGCTGCAAGAGCAAAAGCCATGACGGTCAGGATGAGCAGTCGTGTGAACCGTGTAACCGCATAAAATCGTATAAATGATGAAACAGATATACTCATTGACCACACTCAACAGCGTCGGACCCCACCGTGCTAAATATCCAACCCTCTGAATTGCCGCTTGAGACCATAAAACCCCCGGAAAATTAGAAAGCATAGCAGATAATATGACGTAACTACGTAGCGATTCGGCAACATTCTGGTTACAAAAAACCTGCTTATTAAGTCCGTTTTGTGGGCACAGAAAATTTGCAGAACTGGAACACAATCGCAACAAGGTTTGTGGTAGAGCATAAGTATTAGCGGTCGTAAAATTAACTAAATGGAGGTTTAAAAATGAATAAACGGTATTTTTTAACGGCGGGAACGACCCTGGGAGTGGCAATCCTTGGTGGCGCCATTTTGCTTGGTGGCTGCGGCAGCGACAGCTCACAGGTTGTAGCGGACAAGAGTGTTGCTTTTACCGCTGTCAAAGCGCCTGAGACTGAAATCGAAAAACAATCGATTCTTGCCTCAAACAAGGTTACGATTAACGGTAAAGAGTATGCGATAGGCTTCAACACCATCATGCGCAGTGGTGAAGTGATCGGAGGTGGAACGTTCGGGCTGCTCAAGGATAAGGACGGCAATTCGATTCGGGGAACTGATGGCGCACCCTACATTTCCAACTCAAATGATTTTTCTTCACTCCTGACCGGCAAGACTGATGGCAAGCTGTACATGGTTTCCCACTTTGAAGAGTCACCGGGTGCCATGTATGTTACTGAACTGAACCAGGATAAGACTACCGGCAAGCTGACTCCGGTGCAGACAAAAAACATTGATTACAGCAGTTTTGGCGGCGGCTGGGTGCACTGCGCAGGTAGCGTAACTCCTTGGGGCACTCATCTGGGTTCCGAAGAGTATGAGCCGGATGCGCGTAAAGTGAATGCCACTACTGGTGCATTAGCCAGTTACGACAATTATCAGGCGCTGTACTACGGTCTGAATCCCAGCGACACAACGGCAGGTGTGTTTACGAATGCCGGCCTGAACGCCTACAATTACGGTTGGCAGATCGAAGTAAAAGTCAACAGCTTCAGTGACATCACCTCTACCAAACATTATTCTATGGGACGGGTGGCCCACGAACTGGGTTATGTCATGCCCAACAAAAAGACCGCCTACATTTCTGATGACGGCGCCAACGTTGGCTTGTTCCGCTTTGAAGCGGATACGGCCGAAGACCTGAGTTCCGGCGAACTGTTCGTTGCCAAGTGGACCCAGACCGCCAGCACCACTGGCGGCAGCGCCGACATCTCCTGGATCAGCCTGGGTAAGGCCAGTGATGCCGATATCAAGGCCTTTATCAACCTGGGTATAACCTTCAACGATATCTTTGAGACGGCAACTCCCGACGCCAGTAATGCCTGTACAACAGGATTCAGCGTTATCAACACGACTGCCGGTTTGGAGTGTCTCAAGCTGAAACCCGGCATGGAAAAGGCTGCTTCCCGCCTTGAAACCCGCCGGTATGCCGCCATGCTGGGTGGTACCACCGAGTTCAACAAGATGGAAGGGATCACGCTCGATCCTGACACCAGAACCATGTATCTGGCCATGTCAGTGGTCAGTAAAGGCATGAAGGATAACGATGCCAGCTATGACAAAGGCGGCCCCAACCATATCAAGCTGCCTGAAAACGTCTGCGGCACGGTGTATGCGCTGACGCTGGATAGCAACTACATTGCAACCAAGATGTACGGTGTGGTTTCGGGTACAAAAACCAGCTATGCAGCCGACAGCCCGTATGCAGCAAACACCTGTGACATCAATGGCATCTCAGAACCGGACAACATTACCTTTATGCCGGGTTATAAGACCCTTATCATCGGCGAGGATACCGGCAGACATCAGAACGACATGATCTGGTCCTACAATGTCGCCTCCAAGACGCTGACCCGTATCCAGACCACCCCTTACGGTTCAGAAACAACTTCTCCCTATTTCTACCCCAACATCAACGGCTGGGGATATCTGATGAGCGTTATTCAGCATCCCTACGGTGAATCGGATCAGAGTCATTTGCCAGCAGCTGAAGCTGCACGAGGCTATACCAGCTACCTTGGTCCATTCCCTGCAATGAACTAAGCAAACCCGGCTGTTGGGCAGACTCTAGCCCGCCACACGGGGGAGACACGCATGGCGTGTCTCCCCCGTGTCGATCCAGAGAAGGAGTACAATGATGCATACTATCAGACGTAACGGGGTGATGGTCCTTATGCTTTTAATGGCCGGGTGCGGAGGGAGTAGTTCCTCCTCTACAGTCAAGGCTACGGCAGGTGCCGCAATGGACCTGCGCTCAAAAACCATGTTCAATGAGGCCGCTTACATCCCCTCCATGTGCTGGACAAAAACCGAGGGAAGCGACGGTATAGTTCACAACCCCTGTTTCAGTTGCCACACCAGATCTACGGAACCCAATTACAGTAATGACCAGGATTTGCAGTTAAGCTATGTCTTTCCCGAGTACGCCAGAACCAACCGCTGGACCAACCTGTTCAAGTCCCGTACCACACAGGTTGCGGCCATCAGTGACAGTGATATTCTCAGCTATGTACGTACCAGCAACTACCTTGGCGTAAACAACGCCATCATTCCTGCCTTACTCCTCAAATCAGTTCCCAAGGGATGGGATTTTAACGGTAACGGCATCTGGGACGGCTATACGCCTGATGCCTTTTTCAGCTTTGACAGCGAGGGGTTTGATAAGACCCCTGCAGGCGCTTATACCGGCTGGCGCGCCTTTGCCTATGCTCCGTTCCTCGGCACCTTCTGGCCCACCAACGGCTCCACCGACGATGTGTTGATCAGGCTGGGCAGTGCTTTCAGAAGTAATGCTGCTGGGACATTCGACCTGACGGCCTACAAGATCAATCTCGCCATTGTCGAGGCTCTGATCAAACGCACTGATGTGGCGATAGCAGCGGTTGATGAGAAACCATACGGCGTTGACCTTGACAAGAACGGAGCACTTGGAACCGCAACCAAAATAAAATATGACTGGGCACCGTTGGAAGGCAGGAATATGTCGTTTGTGGGCCAGGCGAGCCTGCAGCAGGCAGCGGGCAGCATCCACCTGGCAGCAGGACTGTTTCCTGAAGGGACCGAATTTCTGCATAGCGTGCGCTATATCGACGTTACCGGCACCGGTGAGATCGCCATGGCGGCGCGCATGAAGGAACTGCGCTATGCCAAGAAGCGGTCATGGCAGAACTACCCTGAGCTGCAGATGGCTGCCGGTGCCGAGGTTAAGGAAAAATATGATTTTCCTGATCGTCTGTCTGTCTTTGTGGGTGATGTCGAGCAGGGGCTCAGTAACGGCCAGGGTTGGGTCTACCAGGGATTTATCGAAGACAGCGGCGGTGACCTACGGCCCCAGACATATGAAGAAACCGTCTACTGCATGGGCTGTCATAGCGGTCTGGGGATTACCACTGACGGTATTTTCTCCTTTGGCAGAAAAAAAGATGCCGGTGATTTCCGGAGCGGATGGTATCACTGGAGTCAGAAAGGGCTGAAAGGTAGCATCGAGCCCACGATCGAGATCGAAGGCGCCGGAACATACCATGAGTACTCCTTCTATCTGATGTATAACCGCGCCGGTGATGAGCTGCGTGAGAATACAGAGGTATATGAGAAGTTTTTCAGCCCGGCCGGTGTTGTCAAGGCTGATATGCTCAAACAGCTCCATGATGATGTCACGCTTCTGTTGAACCCCTCCCCCCAGCGGGCACTGTTGCTGAACAAGGCGTACCAGAGCATTGTCAGCGAGCAGAGCTTTATCTATGGCCGGGATGCAACCATAACCCCTGCCGTTAACGTTCATAAAACTGTTGAATATGGCCAGAGTACCAAAATCAGCAAGGCAGTCAACACTCTGAGTACCGCCAGCCGTTTCAATGCTGCCCGCATTGCGGCAGATACCTCATTGACATTGCCGGCAACATCTGCAGCTAATTCCGTTGCGGTAACCGGGGCGGGCATGGCCGGTCCGGATGGCAGCGTCTACTCCGTTGCCACAGACGGCCTGATCTACAAAAGCAGCTACAGTATGCAGGGGGTTGCCTTTCCCTTCCCGGATCGTCTGACCCTGCCGGTACAGACAATTGTACCGCTGAAAACCATCGCTTCCTGCTACACCTGCCACCGGATCAGCTACAATGTACCGGCTGAAAACCTCTCAGGACGGAGTCTGTACACTGCTCCTGTCATCGGTGGTACTGAAAACGGCAAGCTGACACGGCTCACCGATTCTGCTGAAAGCGACCTCAATCCCCGCTGGAGCCCGGACGGAACCAGAATAGTCTACGTTTCCGGTCCTCCGGGCAGCTCGCACCTTTGGGTGATGAACAGTGACGGCAGCAACAAACGCCAGCTGACCACTGCCGCAGGGATGCAGGCCTGGCCGGAATGGAGCCCGGACAGCAGCCGTCTGCTTTACTGGGAATACAACGCAACATCCAAACGCTATGCCATCAGGAGTATCAAATCTGACGGCAGCTTTATCATCACCCTGGCTGAAACAACCAATGTCCTTGAACGTCCGGTCTGGCGGCCCGATGGCCAGTATACTGCCTATGCGGAGGAACGTGACGGAAACTGGGATCTGTGGGTAAGCAAAAGCGACGCCTCAAAGAGCTGGCGGATGACCAGTTCGGCAGACATGGATACCAGTCCGCTCTGGAGCCCGGACGGGACAAAAATTGCCTATAAGACAGCCGCAACAACCGGCAGCTACAACCTGACAGAAGAGAACATCATCAGCGTTGCAAACGGCTTTGATGCGCCAACCATCTACACCTGGAACGGCCCCCAATCAATCCAGATGAGTGGCTGGAGTCCTGACGGCACCATGATCGCCTATACAGCCGAAGCGGTCTCCGGCATATCAGGTAAAGACCGGATCAGTTATCTGGTGGCACTATCGGAAGTTACCCTTACCGGGTCAACGGCACAGGCTGCCAATTCGCAGGTGCTTTCAGCTGTTACATTGGGAGACCGGGGCGCTCTGTTCTCGCCGGACGGCAGCATGGTGGTGTTCTGGGGCTGGGATCAATCGTACCGGGCCGTACTCTGGCTCTATGATGTATCAAGTAAAAACGTGCGAAGGCTTACCACAGAAGGGTTTGACTATAACCCGCGCTGGAGTCCGGACAGCAAGAAGATCGTGTTTGAATCAAACCGGGGAGGCGACCCCGACATCTGGGTGATGCCTGTGGAGTAACGGCATGCTGCAACCATCCGGTGCTGGTACCAGTAGGTATGTTACCGTATAACGCACACTTTGCCAACACGGCACACCGTTGTAACCGGTACTCTGTTACACTTTCATCACACGATCCGAGGGGAGACCATCATGAATACTTCACATCACAATGCGAACATTCTTACCAACACCGCTATTTCAGCCTTGAAAAATGCCTATCACGAATGCAGTGACAGTGCGGCAAAAGAATCGATTGTTGCCGCGTCAAAAGCGATAATCCAGTTGTACCATGACCTGGATAATGAATATAACCGCCATGACAACACATCTGAAAACGACAGCGCTTTTGATCCGAGTGAGTATTGCGCAGCAGTATAACTTTACCTAATTAATCATGGGAGGCTGGTATGGACTGTCCAAAATGTAAGGCCAAGATCGGTGTTATGAATCATGAGGTTATTCTTGATTTCACCGTGGTGCAGGGTACACGGTGCATAATATGCGGCTACTGGTCGCAGTTATACCCGATGCATAGCCGACCTCAACACATCAGGCAGAGTGAAGTTGTATTGTAACAAGAATATTACCTGCATGAAACATGTCCGTAACCTTCGTGCGGTATAGTGTCGTAAAACCACCGAGGAAACCGTAACAATGAAAATCAAAACCAGACTCTACATGAGTTCCGCCATCAGCATCCTTGGTATCATCTGCATCGCTGTTTTAAGTCTGGTAACAATTCTGATGGTCAAAGAAAAGATCACGCAGTTGACCTCCCATTCCACGCCGCTTCAGGTCAAAACGGTCCAGTTCCAGCAGGCGGTGGAAAAACTCTCAGCCGATCTGTTACAGCTCGGCCTCGCCCACGACCCCGAAGATGTTAAACAGATATCAACGTCTATTACCCACAGCAAGGAGAATCTGGACCGGATCAATGGTGAGATCAGTGCGCTTAAGAAGACACCGATGGACGTCGGCATATTTTCGGAGTTGCACGACCAGGTGTTGAAGGCTACCGACGAAAAATTCAAGAGTATGGCTGTGTTCAAGGAAGAATCCTCGAAAATCAACGGGGCTATGGCCCGAGTTGACAAGTCGCTGTCTGAGTTAAAGGATCTCATATCCAGCCTGGTCATCAGCGCCTCACGTCGGGCTGCTACTGCCACCAAGACCCTGAATGCATCGATCAGCGACAGCAGCAAGGCGCCAGATCTTCTGGCCGATGTAAAAAACTTCCGCAATGAAGTTGACATTGACATACAGATGAACAAGAAGATCAACGTTATTAACGACGACGTGTATTCTGTTGGGGTGGATGCCAAACTTCTCGACGCAAAAGCACGCATGATCATGCTGAGCGAAACTCCTGCTGAGCTGGACCGGGCAACTGCCGAAGTGCAGGTGATCCAGAAGCGCATTGTCAGTAACATGTCCCAGGCCGGCAAGGGGGTCAAGGATATCAAAAGTTCCGGTTACGTCGATGACACCGTGGCGGCTATCAACAGCGCGGTTGCCAGCGCCGGCAAATCATTGCGGACCATCAGCGCTTCTCAGCGCAAGGTGCTGGAAAATATGGCTCTGGTTGACAGCTCGGTGTTAAAAGTCAAGCAGGTGGCCCGTGAGCAGGGACAAAAGAGTGAGGCAAATGTCCAGTCCGCAGCCCAGGAACAACAGGATTTTGTGGCTCTCGTCATCCAGAGAGTTGACCTGTTTAAAAAACTTTTGTTTGGCGTTTCCCTTGCGGTTATTATGCTGGTGCTGGCCCTGACCATAACGACGACCGTCTGTATTGTCCGCTCTCTTGCGCGACTGAACAATTCAATCGTGACAATAGCCGAAACCGGCAATTTTACCCACACGGCTGAAGTCAAGAATGATGATGAATTTGCCGTAACTATCAAAGCTTTCAACAAGCTGCTCGACTCATTTTCGAGAATATTGTCCATGGTTTCGGTGTCGTCAGGCAAACTTACCGGAACTTCACAGGAGTTGACCCACACTGCTCAGGCAATCCACTCCACAAGTCAGGAACAATCAACCAGCGTTGGACAGGTTGCTTCCGCAGCGGTGGAAATGTCTCAGACCATCGCTCTGGTATCCCGGAATACCTCCCGAATAGCACACTCTGCTACCGATGCCCGGGAACTGGCGATCAATGGCGCCGATGTGGTGCGCCAGACCGGGCTGGAGGTGCTGGAAATAGCCCGAGCAGTGCAAGAGTCCACCCTGGTGATGCAGGGTCTCAACGAGCGATCCCAGCAGGTCGGCGAGATTGTCGATGTCATTATAGAAATTACCGACCAGACCAACCTTCTGGCGCTGAATGCCGCCATCGAAGCGGCCCGGGCTGGAGAGCATGGCCGCGGCTTTGCCGTGGTGGCAGATGAGGTGCGCAAACTGGCTACCAGCACAGCCAAGGCAACCGTCGGAATTACCGAACGGGTCAAAGCCATTCAGGTGGACGCCAGTCAAGCGGTGGTCGCCATGAACAAGAGTTTGGAGCGAGTTACACGGGGTGTCGAATATGCCGGACAGGCTGGAGACTCACTACAGCAGATTGTTGAGAGTGTCGGCTCCTTACAAGGGATGGCCAGCGAGATAGCAACAGCCACGGTCGAGCTTTCCACAACGGCTGAACAGATCAGTAAAGACATTGTTGCTATCGAACGTGTTTCGGCAGAGACCGTCAAGGCCGCTGCTGCGATTGCCGTAGAATCGGATGCCCTGGCCGGACTTTCGGTAGAACTAAAAAAGGAGATCAGCCAGTTCACCCATAATGGACAAAAAGAGCCGGTTTTAATCCCGGTGAAAGCGTTGACTCAAGTAGATTCAGGCAGATTACCCTGGATGAAGCCGAATACTAATTATGCAGCATAACCTTTAGTAGCGGTACCTCAACCGCTACTTGCAACCGGAAGCGTTTGTGGTACGCTTTAGAAATGGAGTGGATGAATATGTCACATAGGAACTTAACAAAGTATACCGAAATCGGACGCAGGGTGAGAGAACTTCCAGCGGAAAAGACCAGACCCAGCTATCAATGGGAAGAACTCGTACAAAAAATGTGTGTTTCAGATGACGCCGGGCTGCAAAAAATTGGCATTAAAGAACTTGGTGAATTGAACCACAGGTTCCCAAAAATCAACTGAAAGCAGGATAGATGGAACTATTTACGTTCAAAGCATTTGCCTTCGGCGGTGAACTCGACTTAAACCGCTTGGCAGTCAAGCTCGGCATTACCCGCAAATATCGCTGGGAAGAGCCGATGAAGCTCAACCCGGTGACCTTTGCATTAGCTGCCGGTAATGATACGGAGCGGGTCTATCTCTATTACTTCGGTGGCGTGGTCTTTCTCAACTGTTCCGGTGATCTCATCGCCCGCTTTCTGGACAGCATTCCCCAGTATGCCGACTCTCTGAAAGGGCAGCTCCAGTTGCCCTATCGTGAGGAATACCGGCTGGAGATCGATCCGGATTGCAAACCGGCCATCGCCAACGATTGTGCCGTCATGCCCCGCTACAATCTGGCTTTTCTGGATATAATCTGCTTTGTCATCGCCAAATCGGTGGCGCTGGAGCGTATAGAAGAGCGGATCGATGTGGTTTTCGACGAGGTTGAAGTGCTGATCGCCAACCTTGGACGGGGCAAGTTGGAGTTGCCTGATCGTGATATGGCCCGACTGGCTTCTTCAATCCTCAGCTTCAAGTTTACCTCCATCGCTCATATCATGGTGCTGGACAAGCCGGATATCACCTGGGACAACCCTGAAGCCGACCGCCTTTATACCACCATGGCCGGCCTGTTTGAACTGAACCAGCGTTACCTTGAGATCAAGCATAAGTCCGAAACCCTGCTGGACATGACCGATGTGTTCAGCGGCCTTTCCCACGCCCGCCGTGCCGCACGCCTTGAATGGATTATCATCGTTCTGATCGCCATCGAAATTGTGATTTACGTGATGCAGCTGTGGCGCGGAATTTGAGAGTCTAGAATAACCATCCGGATAGCGGCGGCGATAGCCAACTGTCTGCCGCCATGTGATTGGGGCAGTCACTCTTGCTTCGCTGCTATCACTCCATCAGGCTATTCTAACGACAATTCTGCATGACCGGCGCTGCGATATTTTACTCTGCCAGTTGAAGCCACTTTCCGTTTGTGAGAGGTTCAAGGTCTGCAGGTTTAAGTTGAAAAACAGCAAAAGGAGTTCCGGCGGCAGCCCAAATCACATCATACTTCCTCAGGTCTTCATCCAGGATGGTTTCGAGCGGTTCATTATGGCCTACCGGCGGTATTCCTCCGATGGCGTATCCAACTCTTTCCTTCACGTAATTTCCATCTGCTTTGCCGAGTTTTAGACCTGTCTGTTTTTCTATTTTCGCCACATCCACTCGATTTGAACCGGAGGCAATGACCAGAATGGGGAGGCTCGTATTCTTCTCTTTGAACACGAGAGATTTTGCTATTTGAGCTACTTCACACCCGATGCTGTCAGCGGCTTCTTGTGCAGTTCTTGTTGAACCGGGCAGTTCCTTTACCTCAAAGGAGAAACCTTTTTCTGCAAGGAACTTTTGTACTCGATGGGCACTATTACTTAATATGGATGTCATTACCAATTCTCCTTTTACCTGCCGGTTTACAACTCCAACATGGTTGTTGAATCCTTGACCTTCACATATGAGATGTCACTACCCTCGTAATGATATTCAAGTTTATCTGACTTGAGATTGCATCCGATTATGCGATACGCGTCATTTTGTGTACGGTCTTCTCAACAATCATTCCTTCGACTGCAGCAACATAACTACTGAAGTGAGGAGATGCCATATGACTTTCCAGACAGGCCAGGTTTTCCCACATCTCAAAGAAGATGAACACCTTCGGATCGTCATTATCCTGGTGCAATCGGTATTCGATGCAACCTTCTTCCATTCTGGTCGGTTCGATCATTTTCAGCAGTTCAGTTTTGACAGTCTCAAGCGCTGCTTCATGGACAATAAGTTTCGCAACTACAGTGACGATTGATGACATAATTATCCTCTTTTCTCATGGGCTTTTTTACCATGCACCCGTTCGTATGCCTTGCAGAAGGGACAAATATCGGTCTCGATCCCCTTTACAAAGTCGTACACTACGCCCTTTTGATGGTGACGGGCATGGAGACAGACAGGGCACAGTTCACAGACTTTGGCCAATGTTCGGTCCAGCGCAGAAATATCAGTACGGCTCATTTCTGATACTCTTTGCCAATGGAGAAGGCCTTGCCGATACACGGAGTAACACCATGATACCCTTTGCCGGACGTATCATAGATCAACGGCTGGATTTTCATAATTTCCAGTTGGCCATCCTCACCAAGTACATCTTCGTTGCCTTTAACATCGATTATCTCACCAATGAACTGGGTATGCAGGCCAATCTCAATGGTATG
>JAFLLC010000168.1 GCA_019162745.1 Deltaproteobacteria bacterium
AGGCTGGTGCTTTTCTTCACGAGATCGGCCTCTTTTTGGCTATCCGGTGCAAAGTATTGTCCTGGCAGAACAATATCGCTGCTGCCGCCAAAGGATGTGTGCTGTCTTGGCATCAGGCAATCATAAGGCACTTGAGCTGCATAACCCCGAGCACCCTTTTTTTTGTCAGACTATTGATAAGAATTGTCAGTATCATAAAGAGACTGATCTACACAATTTCAGGAAAGGAGGAGCACAACTGATATGGTGAAACTTACGATCACCAGCGCGGAACTTTTTGGCGACCAACGGGAAATCATCATACTGCATGCCGGAGAAGAATATCGCCTGAGGGTTACCAGTAATAACAAACTTATCATGACCAAGTAATTCCACCCTAACCACACACCAAGCAAGCCACGGGTGATTTCCCCACCACGCAGCCAGCCAAAACAACACTCACAAACAAGGAGAATGTTTATGTCTGCACTGCGTACCACTATCGTATCCCTTTCCTTCACCATTCTGACCGCCGCTTCCGCCTTGGCAGGCGCCCCACTTTCCACCGATGATGCCAGAACGATCGATGTCGGCGCTGTAGAGATCGGCATAGGAAGCTCTTACACGTACGACAAAGAAGCATCCGTAAAAACAACGACGAGCGATGCCGAGCTGAGTATCGGCACAGGTCTGTACAAAAATCTGAGTATCAATATGGCAATCCCTTACCTTATCAGCGAACGCGTCAAAGAGGATGGAGTATTGGCGGGAGAAGCAGATGGCCTGGGTGACATGACCATTGAGTTGAAGTATGCCTTTGCAGAATTAGCCGGTGTTAACCTGGCTATCAAACCGGCTGTCATCATCCCGACCGGTAAATCCGACTTGACTGAAAACCACTGGCAGTACGGCGCCACACTGATCGCCACCAAAGAGCTTGAAGAAGGGAAGTATGCCCTCCACGCAAACCTTGGCTATGAACACTACAGCTACGATGCAAACGTGACCGGAACCCGCAGCAATCTCTGGTCAGGCTCCGTTGCCGGTGAGATGGAAGTTACAAAAGGGCTGTTTGCAGTTGCTGACCTTGGCCTGGCAACCAACCCCGACGAAGACGCAGATGATCTGCCGGTCTACGCCTTGACCGGCGCCCGTTATGAAATAAACGACAACTTTGAAGTCAATGCTGGCGTCAAGTTCGGCCTCACCACACCGGAGGATGACCTCAGTGTCCTGTACGGTCTGTTGATGAAGTTCTAGAGAAAGAGGAGAACTAATGATGTCACTCGAACTACTTACACCCGGCGAACGGGGCGAAATAACCGAAGTCAGACATTGCGGCGGGTGTGGATGTCACGGCCACAGCCATAGTCACGACCATGAACAGAATCATGGCCACTATAAACAAAAAGCCAACGCCACCAGGGCTGAGGAGATGGGACTGAGGGTGGGTAAAATGGTGAAAGTCCTGAAAAACGACGGCAATCTGCTGTTGCTGCTGGTTGATGAAGCACGTATTGCCATCGACCGCAGAATGGCCCGCAGTATCAACGTAAAAGGAGTTACGGCATGAATCTGAGCAACCTGAAACCGGGCGAACAGGGGCGCATCCTGAAGCTGGACAGCAATATAGGGCCGATCAGACGCCGCCTGATGGATATGGGGGTGATCGTCGGTGAAATGATCAAGGTAGAAAAAGTTGCGCCAATGGGTGACCCGATCGAGGTGACGATCAAGAGTTACAAACTTTCGTTGCGTAAAAACGAAGCCAAGGGGATTGAGATCGAGGTGGCGTCATGAATAACCAGAAACAGCTTGTTGTTGCTGTTGCCGGAAACCCGAATGCCGGTAAATCCACCCTGATCAACGCCATTGCCGGCAGTCGCCTGCATGTAGGTAACTGGCCCGGTGTCACGGTGGAAAAAAAAGAAGCGCTCTTTGATGTGGATGGCCGCAATATCCGTCTGGTGGACCTCCCAGGCTGCTACTCCCTCTCACCCTACAGCCAGGAGGAGATTATCGCTCGGGACTACCTGGTTTCGGAAAAACCGGATCTGATCATCAACGTGGTGGACGCCACCAATCTGGAGCGCAACCTTTATCTGACGGTTCAGCTGCTTGAACTGGGTATTCCGATGGTAATGGCCCTCAATATCCATGACGAGGCCGAGGCCAAGGGGTACAAGATCAATTGCGCACAGATGGAGGAAACCCTCGGGATTACGGTCATCCCGACCTCTGCTACGCGCAAAACCGGACTGGAGCAGCTGTTAAAGGCGGTCGTGACTCTGACAGACAATCCGGAAAGCCATCGCCCCAGAATCCTCAATTATGGCGAAGATGTTGAAACTGTCCTGAAAGGTCTTGGCGAATATTTGACCGGCAACCATCCGGCCCTGCTGGAAAAGTATCCGCAACGCTGGTTGTTGCTGAAACTGCTTGAGGGTGACGGCTTGGTGCTGAAATCAGTCAATATCACCCCCGCTTCTCTTCCGGATCATCTGTTCGATCATCTGCGCCGTGCCCATGGCGATGACATTGAGGGGTTGCTGGCAGATGTTCGCTACGCACTTTCTGCCGGGCTGTGCCGGGAAGTGTTGAGCAAGCCGGAAAAACGGAACATCGAGCTGACCGACCGGATCGACCGGATCGTGCTGAACCGTTTTCTCGGTATTCCGATCTTTGCGGCTGCCATGTGGCTGCTGTTCAAGCTGGCCTTTGATCTTTCCTCCCCCTTTGGCGACTGGATCGACGCGATGACGAACGGCCCGTTCAAGCGCTGGACCGCCGCCATCCTCGGCAGTATCCATGCCCCGGAGTGGACCGTGTCGCTGGTCAATGACGGCGTGATCGCCGGGGTCGGCTCGGTGCTGGTTTTTGTGCCGGTAATTTTTGTCATGATGTTCTTGATCACCTTCCTGGAGGGGAGCGGCTATATGGCACGGGCCGCCTTTGTGATGGATCGTGTGATGCATGCCATCGGCCTGCACGGCAAGTCCTTTATCCCGATGCTGCTCGGTTTCGGTTGCAATGTGCCGGGCATCTACGCCACCCGTACTCTGGAGAACCAAAAGGACAAAATCCTGACCGCCCTGTTGATTCCGTTGATGTCCTGCGGCGCCCGGTTGCCGGTGTATGTGCTGTTTGTCGGGATATTCTTCCCGGATAACTCCGGCACCGTGATCTGGATACTCTATATTCTCGGCATGCTGCTGGCCGTGATGATGGGCTACCTTTTCAAAAAGACCCTCTTCCGTGGTGAGTCGCCGATGTTTATCATGGAGTTGCCGCCGTACCGAATGCCCTCCTTCATCAGTCTGATGCTGCATACCTGGGAAAAGGGGAAGCACTTCCTGATCAAGGCCGGTACCTACATATTTGCCGTTTCGGTGCTGGTCTGGTTCATGCTGAACCTCCCCTGGGGCGTCGAGCATAAAAAAGACTCGTATCTTGGGCAAGCCGGACAGGTAATGGCTCCCGTGCTGGCTCCACTCGGTTTCGGTACCTGGGAAGCGGCCTCATCCCTGATCACCGGTGTTATTGCCAAGGAGATCGTCGTCGGCACCATGGGTGAAATTTACGCCCCCAAACAAGAGGAAGAGAATAAAGAAACTCCGACACTGGGCGAAGACCTGAAAGAGATCGTCGTTTCCTTTGGCGGCGCAGCGAAGACGGCGGTAAGTACCCTGCTGTACCTGCCGCAGCCTGAAGAGCCGGAGGAGGACCAGTCATCGCTGAAGGGCGCGCTCAAGAACCAGTTCACCCCGCTTACATCCTTTGCCTTTATGGCCTTTGTCCTGCTCTATATGCCCTGCGTCGTGGTTGGCGCCGCCATGAGGCAGGAGTTCGGCACCTGGAAGTGGGCCGGAGTGGCCTTTGCCTACTCAACGGTACTGGCCTGGGTTGTTGCGCTGATTATTTATCAAGGCGGGAAACTGCTGGGTCTGGGAGGTTGATATGGGACTGTTAGATGTCTGCCTGGTGATGCTGATTGCGGGAGGAGCCATCTGGCTCCTCTACCACTCGCTCTTTAAAAAGAAGGGGTGCTGTGGCAGCTGTGATGGCAACTCCTGCAAGGGGAGGTGAACAAAGGTGCGAGTCTGTCCGGCGCGTTAAAGCACGTTTGTCGCAGAATATGGCATCTCTTCTTTACCTCACATCACCAGTCCCAATCCCCAGTAACAGAGCATGCCGACAACAACCGTCCCGGCAAGGGAGCGGGTTTTTACGGCGCAGAGCAGGGTAGGGAGAGCGGCCAGCAGTTCTATCTTGCCAAGGGTAAAAACCCTCGGGGCCGAGTCTGCGAAGAGCGTTGGAGCGATGAGAGCGCTCAAGATGGCTGCCGGGATCAGTTCCAGCCACTCGGCAAACCAGTGGGGCAGGGTGCGGCGTGAAAGCATGACAAGCGGGAACATGCGGGGCAGGTACGTCACCGCGCCCATCGCAAGCATCAGGAGGAGAAAGTCCCGGTTATTCATGCGGGAACCTCCTGTTTTCGCCGGGTGCGTTTCAGTATCAGCCCGATTGTGGCCGCCAGGCAGGATGCGACGATTACATAGGCGTTGCCCGGTAGCCAGAGATAGGCCAGTACGGAACAGAGCGCCGCTATGAGGGCGGTGATCGTGAAGATCGGACTGCGCAGCTGGAAAACGAGCAGACAGATGAACATGCCGGTCAGGGCATAGTCAACTCCGGCTGAACCTGGTGGAACCAGTTGCCCCAGATACACTCCGGCCACGCTGCTGATGATCCAGGTCGCATTGGCCGCATGATTAAGCGTCAGGGCGCTGTAACGGTTCCACCCGCCCTGATTAAAGCGGGTCATATTTACGGCGAAGCTTTCATCGGTGAGGCCGTAGGCAAAGAGTGTTAGAAAGCGGCGGGAAACCCCCGGGAAATGGACAGCCATGGCTGAGCTCATCAGCAGGTGGCGCAGGTTGACCATAAAGACCGTGGAAACTATTGCCAACGACGACGCTCCGGCGCCTAACATGGCGACGGCGATGAACTGGGAGCCCCCGGCAAAGACCAGTAGTGACATTGCACCCATTTGCCACGGCGCCAAGCCACCTTTTTGAGCCAGTACTCCCAGCGAAAGACCGATAGGAAAATAGCCGAGACAGATTGGCCATGCGGCGGCGAGGCCCTGGCGGATCTTTTCTTCCATTAGGGAGCTTCCTTCATCAAAAGGTCCGGAACCTGTCTGAAATGTTGATCGACCGTCAGTATGACCAAGCGGTGCTGGAGTGCTAAAGCAGCAATTTGAATGTCGGAGGACGGAATGGTGACGCCCTTTTTTCGTAAGGAAGCTGATATTTGAGCAGCAGAGAGCCAGAGGTCCTTGTCCATCTCAATGTAGCGCAGTGAACCAAACGCTTCACGAAGTGCCTCAGACTCTTTTTTAGACCGAATGCCCTGAAAAAGCTCATACATGACTACGCCGCAGGTCACAATTTCACAATTGACCAGAGCTTGCGCCAGTGCACGTGCAACCGTTGTGTCGCGACCATTGAAATAGTCAATCCATGCACAGGTGTCCGGGAGAATTATTTCAGCGGCCATTATATTTTTCCCGCTCTTCTGCTGCACGAAGTTCTTCCTGCTCTGCTGCTTCCCAGTCATAGTCAATTGCAACTTTTCCCCGCAAGGATATAAGTGATTCCATCCGTCGGTGGCGAACAAAATCCTCCATGGCTATGACAATTGCGCGGGTTTTGGATTTTTCGCCGCTTAAAGACTGGACGTCATCTAATAATTTATCGGGTATGTTAAGTGTCGCACGCATGAAACGCACCTCCTATAGATGCTTATATCATATGCTATATGTTGTTGTAACGCCAAAACATCAAACCGGCAGCAAATCATGCGCCAACGCCCCTAAAGTCTTGATCCCCTGTTCGATCCGTTCGTCCCACTGCGCCGCTGACAGGCGGATATGATTGCCATATTTGTTGGAGAGTGAGAAGAGCGGACCGGGCACAATGCTTATTCCCTGTTCCAGCGCCCGGTGATACAACAAGATGGCGTCGGTACCGGCCGGCATTTCCACCCAAAGGATAAAACCGCCGGATGGATGCGTTATGCAGGTGCCGGCTGGAAAGTAGCGTGCCACGGCATCGGCCATCTGTGAAACATTGCGGGCATGGGTACGCCGGATACTGCGCAGGTGGTGGTCGTAGCCGCCGTTTGCCAGGAATTCTGCAAGGGCCAGTTGGGTGGGTGAAGCGGTGGCTATATTCATTATCATTTTCAGGCGTTCCATCTCCCCCTGGAAACGCCCGGCAATCGCCCAGCCAACGCGGTAGCCGGGGGCGATGGTCTTTGAAAATGATGAACAGTAAATAACAAGATCCGAATTATCAAAAGATTTAGCGGCAGTGGGGCGCTCGTTGCCAAAGGTCAGATCTCCATAAATATCATCCTCGATCAGCGGAATCTCATGGCTGGCCAGCAGCTCTACCAGTTCCCTTTTGCGCTCATCCGGCATGAGACTGCCGAGCGGATTGCCGAAGTTGGCAATTATCAGGCAGGCACTTATTTTGTTCTGTTCTATGGCGTAACGGAGTGCCTCAATGCTGATGCCGTCCCGGGGAGTTGAAGGGATTTCCAGAGCCTTCAGCCCCAGTTCGGCAATCATCTGCATAAAATTGAAATAAAAGGGTGACTCGACCGCAATCGTATCACCGGCACTGCAGGTGGTTCGTAAGGCCAAATACACCGCTTCTACACAGCCGGACGTTACCAAAATGTCGTCGGGACCGCTGCTGATTCCCGCCACGAGTGCGCGGCGTGCGATTTGCACCCGCAAGCGTTCGTAGCCTGGCGGCATTTGGTATGACACACTCTGTTCACTTAATCGCCGCACCTCGCTGGCCATAATCCGGTTCAGCTTGTCTACCGGCAAATTTTTGTTGTGGGGTATGGCGCTGCCGAGCGGCAGCAGGTCGTGATTCATCATATTGTGCATGACCTGATGGCACAGATCACTGATAGTGACGGTTGTCGGAGCGATAAATGATCGCGACTTAAAATCGGGCTCACGTATCTCCGGAACGCGGCTGCGCACATAATATCCGGACTGCGGCCGCGCTTCGATAAGGCGCTGGTCTTCCAATATGGTGTAGGCCTGCATGACCGTATTGATGCTCACATTGAAGCGCTGGCTGAGCTGACGGAGTGACGGTACCCGATCACCGGCCCGGAAGGTCCCCTGTTCGATTAATCCGGCCATTTCTCCTGCTACCTGTTCGTAGAGCAGCGAACCACCTGGGCTGTTTTTGTCTCTGTTTTTCATTGTCATAGCATACTCCGGTCCAACCTGTTCCGGCAGGTACAGTTACCGCTTCTTTGGATGAGTACAGTTTGTATATCATGCAACTGTAATGGTTACAAAACTGTTTTTTTGTATCTGTTTTTTTGCTTGTGAGCGGTGTAGGGTGTTATCATCACGAACAAGAGAGGAATTGATCATGGGATGCTACCTTGCGCAGGGAGAGTTGATTCGGTTGGATGGCAAGAAGGATGGCGTTGTTCTGCGCTGCACAAGCGGCGCAATCTGGCTGACATGTGGTGATGGTCAGGATTATCTGCTCTCCGCAGGTAAAAGCTTCGAACTTGCCGCCCAACAATCTGCTGTCGCTGAAGCGCTGCAAGCGGCGGAGTGTACTCTCGGCAAACCGCTTTCAGACTACAATCATATGCATAGGCCGCTTATCAGGCTTGCTGCATGTTAGCAAGAGGGCTGCATGACGGAAACATTTAAAGGTACGCTCTATGCCCTGCTGGCGGTGACGATGTTTGCCACGCTCGGCACCGGTTTCAAGGTCGCTGTAACCCGCATGAACAGCTTTTCGGTTGTGGTCTGGATCGCCATCTGGGCCACCTTAACGCTGTTATTTATTCTGATCCGTGAGCGGCGAGTCGTCACGGTAATTACCGAATTTCGTCAGCGCCCGTTTTTCTTTCCTCTGGCAGGGGTGATTGGGCTGGGTGTCCAACAATTCCTCTGCCTGAAAACATACGAATATATTCCGGCCAGTCAGGCGGTAATCCTGCATTATACCTGGCCGCTGATGATGCTGTTGTTGTCGTGG
Organism: Deltaproteobacteria bacterium; assembly: GCA_019162745.1. GTDB lineage: Bacteria > Desulfobacterota > Desulfuromonadia > Geobacterales > Pseudopelobacteraceae > JACRCG01. Next base: position 8,073 of record JAFLLC010000168.1, read on the forward strand.
CTGTTTTTCAGGGAAAAAACTGGCTGGGTGGCACTCTGTTGTGTAGCTCTGGGGTTCGCAGGTGTGATTGTGCTGGTTTCAGCTGGTGGCGGGTTAGGTGAACTGCAACTTTCAATAGGTATTGCTTTGGCACTTGGCACCGCATTCAGTTTTGCCCTTTTTTGCGTGCTGATTAAGCATGCGAATTTCGGCGTTACACCCGGTATGTTTTTGTTAAACCTTTTCGGCCTGCTGTTCCTGCTCTGTCTGCTGCCGATCTACCCGATGCAGTGGACAATTTCCGGTACAGATATGCTACTGGTGGCCTATCTGGGAATATTCCCCACGGCGGTGGCATTCCTCCTCTGGAACAGGGCGCTGCGGATGATTCCGACCGCTCGTTCGTCCAACAGCGCACTGCTGGTACCGATTCTGTCGCTGGTTTTTATTACCGTAATACTGAAAGAACATATCGCCGCAATGCAGGGTGTCGGTATGGCAATCGTACTGCTGTCGGTGTTTCTCAATGTTCGGCTGTCAGGACGGTCGTAACAGCAGGTAATAAAAAACTTCAGAAAAAGACGATATATTCAACGCTTTTGATATCATCGCGATCGTAACGCACACACCTCCATCGTGTTAGTGCGCAGTCTATAGTGATCGGCCTTTCCAGTTCCACCACTTACGCAACTCGGGATCATCGTCATTTGAAACCACTGCGTACACTGCATACCGAAAGGAATATACCTGTACCGGCACCAACACCATTAGAACAATTGGCCGTTAACCCCGAATATCAAGGAGGGGTATGGCTCTTGGTAGACATTGATCTTGCCAAACTCAAAGTTAAAGCAAACCGGGTTAATATTACTTTGTCAGAAAATCTTTTGCATGAGATTGACCGTTACGCAGTGCGGTACCACATGACTCGTTCCGGTCTATTGGCTCAAACTGCAGGACAATATATTCACCGTAAAGAAGCAGCATAATCATATGGTTTTAGTTGCCGTTTAACTTTTCTGTTTTTTCATAGCCTTTCCGCATTTCCTTACTGCTCCCCCAGCCTGCATCTCCGGCTTCTTTACGGCACTCGGCTACTCTTCTTCTCGTCCTCGCCACCGCCGCCACGAAACGCCACTATTCCTTATTTCTGCTCCGCCACTTTGCGCCGATGTTGCCTCTCCAGCCTACTTCTGTCTCGCCAAGCCTTGGTATTCCTCGGCTTGGCTTAGATTGGTCGCGACAACGCCATAAGGCTGACCAGCCCGCCCAGTTTTTCCTGGCGGTCTGGTCGAGCCGCAAGTTAGACATTCTCTCTTATGGCAGGGCAGTAATAATCTTCCTGTATTCACCTATTCCATTTTTGTAAATCTCTTCAAATCGGTCGAATGGCTCCACAAAAGCCTTCATTGCTGGATTTACCCATTTTATGGTTTCCAGAATCTCTGTATGTTGATTTTGGAGATCGCGCCAATGCCAGATTGGTTCATGATGAAATATTCGATTTCTGAGTGTACGGACTCGGTTGAGTCGTTTGGAAAGATTCTTTCTGATTCTGATGTGGCGGGGCATATTGGGGACAACTGGCTTCAGCAACCACGGCCAGAGTATTTTTTCGTATCGTACGTCAAATAGGCTCGTCCAAAAACCGAAGGTCAATTCCGGGATTATCCTTCCTGCGTCAAGCGGCTTTTTGCCTTTGAAAAGAGTGTTTTTCGCTTCTTGTACTTTGTTGATTTCTTGCGGGTACAGTACTCCTGGCAGATCAAACCATGCATCTGTTTTGAATTGTGCCGAAGCGGCATCATGAATGCTGTTTCTGAGACTGACTTCCAAACACTGAAGCGGGGTATAAAGGCTTTCTGATAATGCCATATTCCACGCGTAGTGAGCAAACAACTCCGCATCGTCACTGCTTGAACCGCGTTGACGGTAGGCGTCGAGGCGTTCATGCGAGATTGCTCGGCGAAGTTGATCAGAAAAATTTGCTTGCATGTATCACCCGCAATGGCTATTATTTGTATGCAGCCCCCGGAGAAATCCTCTCCCGACCTTGAGTCGGTGACGATCCCGGGGTTTTTTATTGTCCAAAATATACTGCCTGAATTTCAAAGACAACGACAAAGTAGCAAAACGGGGAGCCGTCTTTTCAGCGGCTCCCCGTTTTTTCTTTAAAGCGCCTGAAAAAGGGGAAGTATCTCGCTTTTACTTACTTGCACCTATATGCTTTTCCAGTAGCAAATGGACTGTAACCACCGGCGGCCCCTGTCCAAATAACGTGTGTAGCGCCCAAATACGTCCAGAGGTCCAGAGGGACGCTGTTATCTATTTATCTATTGATTCCATAATTTCCTTCAACATCACCGGATCAGACTTCAATATCTTTTCGCCACGTCTTGAAGCCAGACAGACACCGGTTGGCCCGAGGTGTAGAAACTTGCCGACCTCGTTACCGTTATAACCAAGTTCAAATATCGCAAGATGACAGATTATCGCACGCGCAGCCGCCTGTGCCCTGCTTTTGCTTGGTCTCCTGATCAAATCGGGTTCAATTATCAAAGTCGTCGAAACAATTTCCAACAACCGGGTTAGAGAGATAACGCTCTTCATCTTATCCCGCAACGCGCATTCCTGTTTAAGACCATCAACGAAATCGCCGCCACCTAACACCCTCTCGTCAAAACTCTCGTATTCATTATTCGGGCGTTCTCCCTGGCTGCGCTTAAGGCCACCGCCGACAAGATCATCACGGCGACCGGTCTTTATTCCTTCCGAGACGAATTGACGATAATTCCGTCGGGCGGTAGAGGCATTTTTACCAAAACGCTCAAGAATTGAGCCAGTCTCCTGAGCGTCAAACTGTCTCTTTCCAATGAGAACCGCGTGACCGCTCCAAGGATATAGGTCCAATTCTTCCAAGCTTGTAACCATTCCGGCCCGTAACGGATTCAGGTGAATGTATCTGACCAACTCCAACAGATAGGGCTCTTCCTCGCAGACAATGGACTTGTAACGATTTTGGAACAGATGCCCTGATCGTTTGTTACGACGGTTGAATGAAACTGCATATCCGGTCAGAAGTCTGCGCATGAAATACGACAGGGAAGTAGAGGTTGCCATTAGCAGTAAGTGAAAGTGATTTTATAATAATGCCCAAGCATAACAGCGAACGCCGGTTTCGGAGAGTAGCGAGAAGAGGCGATCAACGAAAAGTTGCCGGTCGTGATCGTTATTGAAAATGTCGCGTCGCTCAATTCCGCGCACGATCACGTGTTGAAGGAGCCGGTAATGTCAAGTCTTGCTAAGCGTGGCATGGATGACAAGTACCATAAGCAGAAAAAGTGTCAATAGATAAATAGATAACAGCGTCCCCTATGGCTGCCCTATGGCTGTCCCAACTTCAAGGGGCGCTCTATCATGCCGTCCGCAAGGCGAAGATCCCTAAAAAAGTAACCGCCCATACTTTTCGGCACTCCTTCGCCACTCACCTTTTGCAGGCAAATTATGATATCCGTACTATTCAGACGCTGCTCGGTCACTCCAGTCAGAAAACGACGATGATCTACACTCATTGCGTTCCGGTGAGAACCACCAAAGAGCCGAAGAGTCCTCTGGATTTTTAATTATTCAAGATGGTAAAAAAAAGACGGGTCGGCTTTAGGGCGACCCGTCCATGGCAATCCAATTATTCCAACCGTTATTCCACCCAGTCATCATCCTCTTCAATCGGTGCAAATCCACGCCGCATCGTGTTCTCTGTAACCACTCGCGGATCCATGAAGTGCAGCAGATAATCGGGGCCGCCCGCCTTGGTGCCGACGCCTGACATGCGTGAACCACCGAATGGCTGGCGTTCGACCAGTGCCCCGGTATTATTGCGGTTGATATACAGGTTGCCGACACGGAATTCCCGTCGCGCCTGGTTGAGATGTTCAGGACTGCGGCTGAAGACCCCGCCGGTCAGGGCGAATTGAGTCGAGTTGGCCCACTCTATCGCCTGGTCAAAATCCTTGGCTCTCATGACGGCAAGGACTGGTCCGAAAATTTCTTCCTGGGCGATGCGATGCTGGGGGGTAATGCCGCCGATGATCGTCAGCGGCACCCAATAGCCATCGTTAGCCGGCACCGGACTGGAGTACAGGAGTTTGCCTTCATTCTTGCCGATATTGATATAATCCATAATATTTTTTCGGGCAGTTGCATCAGATACTGCACCCATGCTGTATTTCGGATCTTCAGACGGCCCGACCTGATAAACCTGGGCGGCTTTGACGAGGCGTTCAACGAACTTGTCGTAGACCGCATCAAGTACGATCACTCGCGAGCAGGCCGAACATTTTTGCCCCTGGAAGGCGAAAGCGGAGTAGAGCACATGCGGTACTGCCTCATCCAGATCGGCATCGTCATCTATGATGATGGCGTTCTTCCCCCCCATTTCGCAGATGATCTTTTTGACATTTGCCTGGCCGGGATGAACCTTGGCTGCTCTGTCAATAATGCGCAGACCGGTTTCAACCGAACCGGTGAAGGCGATCAGAGATACGTCGGAATGATCTACCAGGTAATCGCCGATAACGGATCCCTTGCCTGGAACGTAGTTGAAAACCCCTGCCGGCAGACCCGCTTCCCGGAAAATTTCCACAATATTCCAGCCGATGATGCCGGTGATATTGGATGGTTTGAAAACCACCGGGTTGCCGGTAACAATCGCTGCTGCGGCCATTCCCAGGCTGATGGCCAGCGGGAAGTTCCAGGGTGAAATAATCGCTGCGACCCCTTTTGGTTCGTAGAAATAATGGTTGATTTCACCCGGTGCATTGCCGATCCGCTGCGGTTCGCCGTAGCGGATCATTTCGCGGGCATAATATTCCATAAAATCTATCGCCTCAGTGACGTCGGCGTAGGCCTGATCCCATTGTTTCCCAATTTCCAGCACCTGCCAGGATGAGAGTTCAAAGAGCCGCCTGCGGGCAACTTCGGCCCCCTTTAGCAGATACTCTGCGCGGTCACGTGGTGACGTGTCGCGCCAGGCCGGGAATGCCTTTTTGGCAGACGCGACCGCCAGAGCGACATCTTCAACGCCCGCCTGTGAAATCTTACCCAGCAGTTCTGACGGCTTGTTAGGGTTAACCGTATCATACAGTTCTTGTGTGAGAATTTCCTTGCCGTTGATGTAGAGCGGGTAATTTCTGCCTGACATTGTCCGCACCTTGGCAATGGACTGCGGGAAGGAGGCGCGGTGATCGGGCCGGGTGAAGTCTACCATTGCTTCGTTGGCAAAGCGCGGCAGTCCGCCTGGGCCGGTTACAACCTTGCGTGGTTTGCTTGACCGTGCAGCACGTTCACGAAGCGCTGTGACGGCGGGATCTTCAAGCAGTCGCTCGATCTGGGCATCCTCGGCAAAACTCTGGCGCAGAAACGATTCATTGGCGGTGTTTTCCAGCAGGCGCCTCACCAGATAACCCATGCCGGGCACCATGTTGCCGTAGGGAGCGTAGAGCCGGATGCGTCCTACCACCTTGAGGATGCCTTTCCTGACCGGTTCAGCCATACCGTACAGCACCTGAAATTCGTAGCGCGATTCCGGCACCTTCAATTCGGCTGCCGTTTCCAGCACGGCGGAGATGGTGCGGATGTTGTGCGACGCGCAGGCGAAGTGGCAGATCTGCTGCTTTTCAAGAATCATGCGTGCCTGGCGCTCAAAGGCGGCATCACTTTCGGCCTTGACTGTCCAGACCGGGATAGCCCAGCCGTTCTGCTTGGCTTTTACCGTTTCGTAGTCCCAGTAGGCGCCCTTTACCAACCGGACCGAAATCTGTGTGTTCTGCTGTTCCGCCCAGGTCAGCAGTTCTGCCAGATCCTGATCGGTGTCCTTAAGATAGGCCTGCAGTACAATGCCGATATGCGGGTAATCGCGGTATTCCAGCTTCAGACGCTTGTACAATTCGATGATGATGCCTTTGTGGCGGTAGGATTCCATATCGATGCAGAGAAAACCGCCCAGTTCAACTACTCGCGAAGCGATGCGGCGCATCTGTTTCAGTATGGCTTCAACCGAACCTTCGAAGTCTTGCGGGTTGGCCAGGGCAAAGAGAGCCGTCGGTTTTACCGCCACGTTGATCTTGGGTGCGTGACCCCAGTCCAATCCGGCATCGCCAGCTTTTCCCGGCAGGCCTTTCCACCCGGTCTGTTCCTTTTTCAGACTCTCCAGTACCTCCAGATAGGTTGCAACATACTCTTCAGCTTCCTGTTCAGTCAGGGTCGCCTCGCCAAGCACATCAACAACGGCGGCAAAGCCATCTTTACGCAGCCGTTCAATGTTTTTGATTGCCTCTTTGGTGTTTTCGCCGACGATAAACTGGCGGGCCATCTCCTGAATGTTGGCGGAAATAACCTTGTTCAGCACCGCACCTCCCAGAGAACCGAGCATCCCGGCCATCTTGGCGCCAGTCTGGAGTACCGGCGGCATGTCTTTTTCTTCGCCGAAGTATTCACGAATATGGTCAGTCAGCAGTTTGCCGGTCGTGAGAGACGGGAAGGCGTCTACGAAACGGAACATCTGGATCTTGAACTGTTCATTCTTCATACTCCAGTCCATGACCTTGCCCATCCAGGCCCCTTTGTTGAAGAGGGACGGCTTTTCTCCGGAAATGGAGGCGAAAAAATCTCTGCCGCGATTCATAATCTTTGTGTTGAGCGCTGGGTCCATGATAGCTCCTCTCAGTTTATGTTCATTCGATATGGTTATTTGTGAATGGTTAAACCATTAACAAAAAGGTGTTACGCATGTCAAGAAAATCTTGCTAAATATTGTTTATATGAAAATATGATGGTACAAAGGTGTAACCATTTTAAAGGGGAGCTATATGTTTAAACAGGTAAAACAGAGCAAAGCTTATCAAGACGTTGTGGAGCAGATACAGGAATCAATCATGTCCGGGACGCTGAAGGCCGGTTGTCTGCTGCCTGCCGAACGTGAACTGAAAGAACAGTTCGGTATCAGCAGGGGCACGCTGCGTGAGGCTTTGCGGGTTTTAGAACAGAAGGGGCTGATTGAGATAAGAACCGGCGTGGCCGGCGGTTCGGTGATCCGCGAGGTCAACAGTGATAACCTCAGTGATAATCTGGGATTGCTGATCAGGAGTTGTGCGGTGTCACTGAAGGATCTGGCCGAGTTTAGAGAAGAGATGGAGGGGGGAGTTGCCGCGCTGACAGCGCAGCGGGCCGGAGATAAAGATCTGGCTCAGCTTGATGCACTGCTGGGTGAGGCCGAAGCTCATCTCGCCAGGGGGAGCGCCGGGTGGGATGCATTTATCCGCACCGATGAACAGCTGCATCTTGCCCTGGCCCGCATGAGCGGTAACCTGCTGTTTCTGACGGTGCTGCAGAGTCTCTACGTCAATATTCATACCTACTATGTAAAATATCTGCCGGTCAACGAGGTTCTGCTGCAGGAAAACCTGGCAGACCTTCGCGCAATAGTCGCGGCGATAACAGCGCATGATGCCGAACAGGCCCGCAGTATCGCACAATCACATGTCAGACGGTTCAACAGCTATATGGAGAACAAAGCGGCGGAGTAGCAATCTGTCTTACCGCGCCGCCCGCATCCCCCTCCACGCGTCATACGAGTAGCAGCAGAGTCCTCCCCAGATGCACAAAAAACTGGCCAGGTGCGCCTGTGTAAATGGTTCCTTGTACAGCAGCACCGCCAGCAGAAAGTGCATGGTCGGGGTGATGTACTGCAGAAAGCCGATGGTGGCAAGGCGAAGGCGACGGGCGGCTGAGGCGAACAGCAGCAGCGGCACTGCAGTTGCGACGCCGGCCAAAACAAGCAATGAGCTGGTCTGCACTCCCTGTGACAGGAAGACGCTCTCACCCTGATAGGAAACATAGATCAGGTAGCCGAGCGCCAGCGGGCCGAGCAGCAGGGTCTCGACCGTCAGGCCGGTCAGCGAATCAACCGAGACAATCTTGCGGAACAGGCCGTAGGAGCCGAAGGTTAGCGCCAGTATCAGCGCCACCCACGGGAAACGGCCATACTGAATCGTCAGCAGCAGCACGCCGATCGCCGCCAGAGCCAGGCTGACCAGCTGCAGCCGCCGCAGGCGCTCCTGAAAAAAGAGAAAGCCGAGCAGGACGCTGACAAACGGGGTAATAAAATAGCCGAGACTGGACTGGATCACCTGGGCATGCCCGACGGCAATAATAAACACCAGCCAGTTGGTGGCGATCAGCAGGGCGGAAACAGTCAGCAGTGCTACGGCACGACGATCCCTGAACGCGCTCAAAACCGTACGCCAGCTGCCACGCCAGACGATGATAAGCCAGAGAAACAGTACCGACCAGACGATCCGGTGACTGACTACCTGCAGCGCCGGAACCCCGCCCAGTGCCTTGAAATAGACCGGAAAAAATCCCCAGATCAGATACGCCAGAACGCCATAGCCGAGTCCCGCCGCCGCAACTTTCTGTTCAGCCGTTTTACGCGGCACGCTTATCACCAGCTCCCGCTGAGAAGCGGGTAAAGATGAACAGGCCGCCAAAAATAAAGCCGGCGCCGACCGTCTGCCGCAGCGTCGGATATTCGCGTAAAAAGACGGAAGCCCACAGAATGGCTCCCAGCGGTTCACCAAGGACGCTGACTGATACGACTGATGCCTGGACATAGCGCAGTACCCAATTAAAGATGGTATGGCCAACCACGGTGCAGACCAGCGCCAGCGCCAGAAAAATGATCCAGTCACGGGGAGGGTAGGGGGCAAAAGGGGTGCTGGTGGCCAGGCTGGCAAGGATCAGAACCAGTGCACTGCTGCCGTAGGTGTAGAAGGTATAAACCGGCAGCGAGACCCCACCGCGCAGGCGACGTCCGATCAACAGATATCCTGAAACCAGCACCGCAGCCGAGAGCGCCAGCAGGTCACCTATCAACGCATCCCGCCCGATCTGAAAATCTGCGGCGCCGATGATGACGCTGCCGCAGAGGGCCAAGGCGCCACCCATCATCGCCAGGCGGCTGATTCGCTCTTTAAAAAAGATCCAGGAGCCGATAACCACAAAAACAGGTTGGGTCGTTACCAGCACAACCGAACTGGCAACCGAGGTATAGCGCAGCGAGGTAAACCAGGTGACAAAATGGAGCGCCAGACAAAGGCCGCTGGCCGCAGCCAGTGCGCGTTGTTTTCCGGGGAGAGCAAGAATTTCCGGACGGTAACTGTAGAGCGCGTAAGGGGCAAGAGCCAGAAAGGTAAACAGCAGGCGATAGGTTGCTATTATCAGGGCCGGGGCGGTTGTGAGCCTGACAAACAGGGCGGAGAATGAAACGGCAAAAACCCCTACCAGCACCGCCAGGTAGGGGTTTACAACCGGTTTATTCCCCAAGATACGCTTTGCGGACTTCCGGGTTGGCGGCCAGCTCCCTGGCGTCTCCCTGAAGTACTACCTCACCGGTTTCCAATACGTAGGCGCGATGGGCGATTGAAAGGGCCATGTTGGCGTTCTGTTCTACCAGCATGATTGTCGTGCCGCTGGCGTTGATTTCCTGAATAATGGAAAAAATCTGCTCTACCAGCATCGGTGCCAGACCCATGGACGGCTCGTCAAGCAGCAGCAGTTTGGGGCGAGACATCAGCGCACGCCCCATGGCGAGCATCTGTTGCTCACCACCTGAGAGGGTTTTTGCCAGCTGTTTTTTTCGCTCGAAGAGGCGTGGGAATCGTGCAAAAACCTGGTCTATTTCCTCCAGGATTGCACTCTTGTCATTGCGGATATAGGCACCCATTTCAAGATTCTCGAGGACTGACATATTGGCAAAGACGCGGCGCCCTTCAGGAACCTGTGAAATGCCGCGTTTGACAATCTCATGCGGCGGAATGCCGCTGATCGTTTGATCAAGAAAAGTTACTGACCCGGAAAAAATCGGGATGATACCGGAAATAGCATTCAGGATGGTAGTTTTACCAGCCCCGTTGGCACCGATCAGAGCCACAATTTCGCCCGTTTCAACCCGACAGGAAATACTTTTCAGCGCCTTTATGGCGCCATAGTTGACATAAAGTTTATCAAGCGTGAGCATCTGCGGCCCCCTTTCCAAGGTATGCTTCGATAACCTTGGGGTTTTGTCTGATCTCCTCAGGCAGGCCTTCGGCAATCTTCTCGCCGTAATCAAGAACGGCAATCCGGTCAGAAATCCCCATGACGAATTTCATATCATGCTCAACCAGAAAAACGGTGATGCCGGTTGCCCTGATGCGCTGGACCATTACCATCAATTCAGCCTTTTCCTGAGGATTCATCCCGGCAGCCGGTTCATCGAGCAGCAGCAGATCAGGTTTGAGTGCGAGCGCCCGAGCTATTTCAAGACGGCGCTGCTCACCATAGGGGAGGTTACCGGAAAGTTCAAAGGCTCGATAGGAAAGGTCGACCATCTGCAGGCACTCTCTGGCCAGATCCAGCAGTTCTCCCTCTTCTTTGCGCACCCACGGGGTGAACTTCATCAGGGCGCCGGTCAGATTCCACCGCCCGCGACTATGGGCGCCAATGAGGATGTTATCCAGCACAGTCAGGTCGGTGAACAGACGGATATTCTGGAAAGTACGACCGATTCCGGCAGCTGCAATCTTAAAGGTCGGAGTTCCGCTGACGGATTTTCCCTTGAAGGAAATGGAGCCGCTGGTAGGCGTGTAGATGCCGGTTATCAGGTTGAAGAGCGTGCTCTTGCCGGCGCCGTTCGGCCCGATTAACGCCTGGATCGTTCCCTTTTCTACCGTCAGGTTAACATCGTTGACGGCCACAAGGCCGCCAAAGCGGATAGTTACATTTTTTAGTTCAAGTATCGCCATTGTCGGATCTCGATGTTTCTGATGATTTTTGTTCCATAATTGTTTTCAGATGCGGTTTACGTCCCAGTGCGCGGAGTACCAGTCCGGTGAAGCTTATGCCGCCCATCAGGCCATTGGGGCGGAAGATCATCATGCCGACCAGCAGGCCGCCGTAGACCAGCATGCGGTAGGAGGCCATAAAGCGCAAAAACTCCGGTGCGGCTGACAATATTGTCGCACCGATAACACTGCCGGTAATGCTGCCCAGTCCGCCGAGAACAACCATGCTGAGAATATCGACCGATTTAAGAAAACCGAAATCGGAGGGGTTGATGTAGCCCATGAAGTGAGCGTAAAGACCACCACCGACACCGGCTATAAAAGCTCCGAGGGCAAAAGACTGGACCTTATAGAGTGTCACGTTTATCCCCATCGCCTCAGCGGCGATCTCGTCCCCCCTGACCGCCATGAGCGCCCTGCCGAAGCGTGAACTGTGTATAAAGGAGACACAAACAATTGTCAGAATAACAACAATCCAGACAACAACCGCTATCGGAATGGTGGTGTTCGGAGCGGGTACGGTCAGTCCGAGGGCCCGGTTGGTTATATCAAGGTTTAAGAAAACAACCTTGACAATTTCGGCAAACCCAAGGGTACAGATCGCCAGATAATCCCCTGTCAGGCGCAAGATAGGCAGCCCTATCAGAGCAGCAACTCCTGCAGTAATAAACCCGGTCAGAATCAGGTTGATACTGAACGGCATGCCGAATTTTATGGTGAGCACGGCGCTGGTAAATGCACCGATACTCATAAAAGCGGCGTGTCCCAAGGATAACTGACCGGTCAGCCCGGTAACGACATTCAGGCCGAGCGCCAGTATTATGCCGATCCCGATATTGACGATGATCTGCAGGTAGTAGGGGTTTATGTACCCCAGCAGCATTTGTAAAAAATCACCCATATGTATAGCTCCAAACGTAAAGACTCTAAAAAACAATTGAATAACACGGAGACACAGAGAACACGGAGAAAAAAATTAACCTGTTTAACTAAGAAACTGACTTGTGTCCTTGATAAATGGGCCAATTTACTCCGCGCCCTCAGTGTTCTCTGTCTTACAAAGCTCTTTTTACAAATTTACACTTTTTTCTGGATTTTACGTCCGAGCAGCCCGGTCGGTTTTACCAGCAGCACCAGCACCAGAATTGCAAATGCTATGGCATCACGATAGGACGAAAAACCGAGTGCGACACCACCTACTTCGGTAACGCCCAGCAGCAACCCACCCAGCATGGCGCCGGGTATGGAACCGATACCTCCGAGTACAGCAGCTGCGAAGGCTTTAAGTCCGGCCATCAGCCCCATGTTGAACGATACCGCATTAAAGAGCAGTCCGACCAGAACACCGCCGGCGGCGGCCAGTGCCGAGCCGAGTGCGAATGTAAAGGATATTACCATATTGACGTTAATACCCATCAGGGCAGCGGTGTTGTAATCCTCTGAAGTCGCACGCATGGCCTTGCCGATCTTGGTTTTATGGACAATGAACTCAAGTGCAATCATCAGGGTTGCCGATATCGCGATAATCAGGAGTTGCAGCGTGGAAATTTCAGCAGAGCCGATGGTTATCTGTTTGACCGGGAAAACCCCTTCCGGGTATCCCTTGGCATTGGCCCCAAAGAGCATCTGAGCCAGGGTCGAAAGGAAGATTGAGACACCGATTGCTGAAATGAGGGCCGATAACCGCGAGGATTTGCGGAGAGGACGGTACGCAATCCGCTCAACCAGGACACCGAGCAGGACACAAACCAGCATGGCAATCAGCATGGCAATGAAAAAATTCACCTTGAGGATAGCTGTCGCGAACAGACCGACAAACGCTCCAACCATATAGATTTCACCGTGGGCAAAGTTGATCAGGGTGATGATGCCATAGACCATGGTATAACCGAGTGCAATCAGCGCGTAGGTGCTTCCCAGGGCAATGCCGTTAATCAGTTGCTGGAAAAACATGAAGTGCTCCTCTTTGAAAATGAAAAACTGCGGCAGATAAGTAACTTCTTGGTTTAATCTCAGAGACAGTATACTTGTCTGCCAAAAATAACAATCCGGATAGTGCGAACAATGAGGAGGTCACGTCCTGAGGTACCCGGGTCTGACCATCCCCAGCACTACCAGACCCGCTAAAACAAGTCCCATGCCGCTGGCCGCTGTGAACGTCAACTGCTCTTTGAGTACAAGAATTCCGAGAGTTGCTGCGGTAAGCGGTTCTGCCAGTGACAAGGTTACAGCGTGCGTCGCCGGAATCGACCGAAGACCGCGGGCAAAGAGGATATATGCCAGCGCGGTGGTGATCAGTCCTAGGTGCAGCACCACAAAAAGGCCACCCGGTTCAAGCGCCCAACGGAGGTCGGAACTGAAAAGAAACGGTGTAAGCAGTACTGCCCCAAGTGAAAACACCAAGGCGATAACGGCATCCGGTGAATTTCCGGGAAGCAGGCGCTTGATAGCGAGCGTGTATCCTGCGTATGAAGCGCCGGCAATCAGTGCCAATAGTACTCCTGTCGTCTTTACGTGTGACACGTTTCCGGACGCAGGAATGAAAAGAACCAGTAAGCCGGCGATTGCTAATGTCGTTGCTGCAATCCAGCGGCGGTTCGGGCGTTCTGAATGTATCAAAAAGGCCAATAGACCGGCAAAAAGAGGTCCACTGCCAATTCCGACCATAGTGCCGACGGCAACGCCGGTTGAGGCCACCGCCTTAAAAAAAGCCAGTTGATAGGCAGCTACCAGTAGTGCTGCAAGCAGCGTAACGCCCGGTTGCCGGAAACAGTTACGGGTAACCTGACCGCGGAAGAGGGCAAGAAGAAGCAGAGCACCGCCTCCAACGGCAAGGCGCAGTGCTCCAATCGTCAGCGGGTGCGCTCCGGGAGGCGCCAATGCCTGCGAAGTGCCGGTGGTACCCCAGAGAACAGCAGCCAGGAGGATCAGCAGAGTGCCGTGTGATCCACTGCTATTCACGATAGATACTCTTGAGACAGAACAGAATGACTTAATAAATAATCTCTCTTTTATACAAATGCGGCGCCGGTAAATAACCGACGCCGCACCGATGTACGGGGGGCAGAATAATAGCTTAGTCCATTTTTACCGGAACTTTAGCTTTCAGAGCGAACTTGCCGTCTTTGACTGCCAACAGGCAGAGAGGAGTCTTGATCGGCTCGCGGTTAGCACGGATCGTGATTGTGCCGGAAACACCCTGGAAATTCTTTGTAGAAGCCATGGCTGTTTTGAAGACCTTCGGATCAGCGCTGTTAGCGCGTTTGATAGCATCAGCAACCATCATGACACCGTCGTAACCCTGTGCATCAAACAGACCAGGCAGCTGACCGGCAAATTTCTTCGAGAAGGCTTCGATAAATTTTGCTGTTTCAGGAGTAGCCTGCTCGGGAGCAAATCCGAGAGCTGACATGGAACCTTCGACTGCAGAACCGCCAAGTTTGATGAATTCAGGAGAGAAAAGGCCGTCGCCGCCGAACATGTTGGCCTTGACACCCTGCTTGCGGGCTTCCTTCATGATCAGTGCGCCTTCGGTGTAGTAGCCGGAGAAGAATATTACATCAGGCTTTTTCGCTTTGATGTTGGTAATCTGACCGCTGAAATCCTTGTCGCCGTCTTTGACTTTCTCGTCTGCTACGATGGTGATGCCTTTGCCTTTGGCAGCATCGCGGAACGTCTGTGAGAAGCCAACGCTGTAGTCGTTGTTGTCGGAGGTGATGATTGCAACTTTTTTGTATTTAAGCTCATTGGCGAAGTAGTCGATACAGGCCGGGATTGCAACGCTGTCGAGCAGCGTGTTGCGGAAGATGAAGTCGCCGTTCTCAACAACTCCTGGACCGGTAGCACCGGCAGAGAGGAGAAGGACGCCGGCTTTCTGGGCGATCGGTGCGGCCACTTTTGTAATGCCGGTGGTAGGGTCACCAACGATGGCGATTACGTTGTCGCGGCTGATGAGTTTCTGTGTAACGGAAGCGCCTTCCTGCTTGTCGCCGCGGTTATCGGCTTCAACAATCTCAATCTTTTTACCCAGAACGCCACCGGCAGCATTCAGGTCTTCTGCAGCCATCTTCATACCTTCCAGGGTCGGTTTGCCGAACATGGCAACATCACCGGTCAGTGCGCCCAGAAAACCGATTTTGATTGTGTCGGAAGCAGCCTTGGGAGCCTCAGCTGTTGGTGCCTCTTCCTTCTTTTTACATCCGGCGGTTACGGACAGAGCCAATACAGCGGTCAACAACAGTGCGGTACTCTTTTTAATGCTCATGTGTGTCTCCTTCCTTGGTGGGGTGTGGTGCATTCTATGAACGGGAATCAAGCAGACCTTCGAGGATATGGCGCCTCGAAGGTCATGTAACAGGTGTTAGAAAGAGAACTTGGCAAGCAGCTTGACGTCGTATGGATCGTCGAGGCTTGGAGTTGCTTTGAAGTAGTCGCCCAGAAATACATAACCTGCACGTGCGCCGACGGTGACAGAAGGCATGAGCTTGTAGTTGGCTTCAAAGTTGACTTCAGTACCGAGGTATTTACTATCGTGTGCTGTCAACTCTTTAACAACTTGGGCAAAACCCAGATTAGCGCTGCCTGATAGTTTCGGTGTGAAGGTGTAATCGTAGCCGACTGAACCGAAGATAACACCCTGATTGTAGTTGTTGACATCATAAACGATGGCATTGTCAATCGAAGTAGCATTCTTGTCGCGGCCCAGAATGATCATTTCGTTGTCGTAGAAAGCTCCGCCTTCGCCAGTTGCAGGAGTATAGAGGGAATTATTGCCACCGGCGGCATAAAGGATCTCGGAACGAATTGTACCGCCAGCCAGCGGCATCTTGGCACCCAAGTTGAATGCATAACCCTTTGCTTTGGTTGCCGCATCCAGATCACCAAACTGGGTCAGTGCAAAACCGGTCAATGTCAATGGACCAACGGCCGTTTCAGCGTTCAGGCCGAGTGTATGAATCTTGGCGTCTTTGTTGACAGTAGTGGTGGTCGTGTTATCTGCAATGTAGTAATAAGCAGCGCCAACCTTCAGGTCTTTGGATACGCTATACTTGCCATCAAGTTCAAACATATCCTGGGTGTTTTTGCCAAGAGTTGTGCCGTTGTCATTGAAACGGAAGAAACCGGTACTAACACTGGCGTTGGCATATTCGTGAGACAATAAAACGCCGGCCATGTCGGCGTCAAAGATGATCCCTTTGAAGGAATCGGTGTTACCCATCATACCGATCTTTGCATTGACCTTTTTAGGCAGGTTCAGGTCAAGATACAGGTTCTTGGTTTCCATATTGATACTGTCAGCGCCGAGTGCGCCGCCTGTGCCTCTGCCGACTACATAGGAGCTGTTGCCATAGTAGTTATAATCAAACTCGAATTTGGTTACCAGCTTGACATCGTCGGTTGCCTTGGCGGTGTAGCCGAGACGAACGCGCTGGACAAAATAGTTCTCTGTTTTCGCGTCATTTGACAGGCCGTTGGTGTTTGATGAAAATCCGTCATTGCCTGCGGCGCTGTAGTTCGAGAGGTCATAGAATGACGTGAATGCTCCGCTGAACTGGTTTTCCAGAGCCATTGCCGGTGTTGCCACTGCTGCGGCAAGGCCCAATGTTACGAGCGCTGCCAATACGTTACTGCTTTTCATGTGTTACCCCCAATATAAAATGTCCTGCTTTGTTGAAATACTCCCGCCAATGCGGGGGAGCTAAAGAATCTGGCTTAAAAACAGTTTGGCCCGTTCGTGAGTCGGGGCGGTAAAAAAGTGCTCCGGTGTGCCTTCTTCAACAATCCTGCCATGATCCATGAATATAACCCGGTCAGATACCTCGCGGGCAAAGCCCATTTCGTGGGTGACGACAACCATCGTCATTCCTTCCTGCGCAAGGGTCTTCATGACATCAAGCACCTCACCAATCATCTCCGGGTCAAGCGCCGAGGTCGGCTCATCAAACAGAATCGCCTTCGGATTCATTGCCAGTGAGCGGGCAATGGCGACCCGCTGCTGCTGACCGCCGGAAAGTTTGGCAGGGTAGGCGGCTGCCTTTTCAACAATATTCACCTTGCGCAGCAGCTCCATGGCAATCTCTTCAGCATCCTTTTTACTGCGTTTGCGGACGACGGTCTGGGCCAGGGTCAGGTTCTCAAGCACGGTTTTGTGGGGGAAGAGGTTGAAGGACTGGAAAACCATGCCGACCTCTTCGCGCACCTTGCAGATGTCGGTTTTTGGACTGCTGACATCCATACCGCCGACGCTGATACTGCCGCGGTCGATGGTCTCCAGGCAATTGATGGAGCGTAGGATGGTGCTTTTACCGGAACCGCTGGGACCGATGATGACGACCTTCTCGCCGTCACTGACAGTAAACGAAATGTCAGCCAAGGCCTGGAAGGAACCATAGAATTTGGATACTCCGCAGACTTCAATCATGGGGCGGCTAGCGTCCTTCATTGAGTCGCTCCTCCATGATGCTGATCAGTTTGGAAAAGAAGAGCGTCATAATCAGGTAAATCAGGGCGATGACGGTGTAGGTCTCGAAATAGTTGAAGGTTTCCGAGGCATACTCACGACCGCGGCGCAGCAGGTCGGACACAGCAAGGATTGAAACCAGCGATGAGTCCTTCAGCAGGGCGATAAATTCATTACCGATCGGCGGGAGCACGACTTTAAAAGCCTGGGGCAGTATGACCTGGTGCATTGCCTGCCGGCGGGACATCCCCAGAGAAAGCGCGGCCTCCATCTGCCCTTTGGGAATAGACTGGATACCTGCCCGGAAGATTTCGGCCATGTAGGCGCCATAACAGAATGCCATGGCAATGATGGCGCTGAGCATGTCGGGGATTTTTATGAACCGGCCCAAGGCATAGTAGATGTAGAAGAGCTGTACCAGCAGCGGGATGCCGCGAATGACCTCAACGTATAACGATGCCGTACCGTTGATGAAGCGGTTGCTTGATATTCTTCCCAGTCCGGCGATCAGCCCGAACACGATCGCCAGAACGATTGCACCCAGCGTCACCTTGAAGGTAATCAGGATGCCATCCGGGACGAACTTGAAGATCGCCATATACTGGTCCGGACGGCCAAAAGCCAGAAAGAGGCAAAGCACTATCGAGCCAAAAAAAGCAATGCGCCAGGCGGTAAAAAGGCCAGCGTCACTTTTGTGGGGAATGGCTGCCCCGTCGCCGACCGCTATCGGTGTATGGTTGGATTGATTATCTAGCATAAATTGTAGGGCAGGGCGGGAAGGCTTTACGCTTTCCCTGCCCTGCTTTCTTATAAGTTACTTCACCCACTTGGTATGAATTTTAGTGTCAATTTTTTTTGCTTTAACAGACTTGATTCCTTTGTTGAGGAGGGCAACAAGCTCTTTATTCCCCTTCTTCACAACAATACCGTAACCCTCTTTGGTGAATGCCTTGCCGACAATTTTAAACTTGTCATTATACTCTTTTTTCTTCAGGGCAAAGTGGGCGGCAACAGGTTCGTCACAAACAACACCGGAAATACGGCCGGCAGCCATATCTTCAAAGGCCAGGCCGATTTCGTCATAGGTCTTTGATTCTACACCGGCAACTTTCTTTACTTCCATTGATCCAGTGGTACCAATCTGTGATCCGACTTTCTTTCCCTTCAGGTCAGCTATGGTTTTGGAAGTTTTATCGGTTTTTGGCACAATCAGGATCTGACCGATACTGGTATAGGCATCGGTGAAATCATATTTTGCCTGGCGCTCTTTGGTGATTGTGACTGAAGAAATGATGGCATCGTACTGGCCGGAGTCAAGGCCGGCAAATATTCCGTCCCAAGCAGTGTTTTTGAATTCGACCGTAACGCCGGCCTCTTTGGCTGCGGCATTAAGAAAGTCAATATCGTATCCCACGACTTTTTTATTTGAATCTACCATTTCCATCGGAGGCCAAGTGGCGTCTGTTGCGACTTTGATACTCTTAGGGGCAGCCATTGCTGTTGCGGAGAGCGAGACTACAAGCAGTGCGGCAACGGAAAGGAAACGAAATTTTTTCATGAGTACTTCTCCTTTTTTGATAACGTTGAACTATTAAATGGTAAGACAAGAATGGTGTTTTATATAAATAGAAGCTTGATTGTCAATAAAAACATTTATGATTGACTAAAAATACGGCGCATTTCTATTGTCATGATAAATATAAGCCGGTACAAAAGACGTGCTTAAAATTTTGAAAATATAGTGTTTTCTGGGAATTATTAATATGAATAAGTACAAAGCGGCTATGTTGCTGCTAACAACAACTTTTTTCTGGGGCGTCACATTTACAGTAGTAAAGCAGGCCGTCGAGAGTGTGGATGTATTCGTTTTTTTAGCACAACGATTTATCCTCGCCTTTGTCCTAATACTCCCAATCGGTTTGTATAAAGGGAAAAAGATAGATAGTGCGACCGTTATCAGGGGAAGCATTATGGGGATATTTCTCTTTGGAGCATATGCCTTCCAAACAGTTGCGCTTCTTTATACAACAGCTTCAAATACTGGCTTCCTTACCGGCTTGAATGTGGTGATGGTGCCAATATTCGCAGCATTAGTGCTTGGGTATCGAGTGTCTACTGGTGTCAAGTTTGCTGTTGTTCTTGCCGTAACAGGATTGCTGCTGCTATGCGGTAACGGTACCTTGGAACTTAACAGGGGGGATTTGATGGCTGCCGTATGTGCTGTCTGTGTGACATTACATTTGATCTGCACCGGTGAGTTTGTACGTCGTAGTGATTTCTATTGGCTGACAGTCATTCAATTGGGCGTAGTTGCTCTCCTCAGTTATGCCGGGGCGATTACACGCGGCAAAGAAGTAATGGTGTGGTACCCGCATTTAGTTGTTCCGCTTCTTGTCTGCTCTGTTATTGCAACTGTTTTTGCCTTTTTAGTACAAACGTCTATGCAGCGATATATCAGCCATACCAATACGGCACTGATATTTTGCACAGAACCGGTCTTTGCTGCGCTGTATGCGCGATTAGTGCTGAATGAACGTCTTGGATTCTACGGGTATGTAGGGGCTCTATGTATCCTCGGCGGTATGCTGATTTCCATTTTACCGGAAAAAAAGCGCTGATAAGAATATGTAATTAAATTATTTAAAAGATGGATGTATGTGGTAACTAGCTGATATTAACGGGATAAGCATGACACTAATCTTTGTTATTGAAGAAAGAAGAAGCAGTATAAAATATTTGTTGACATCTGAATAACAGAAAGAGTATAAGTTCGATTCCTCTTTATAGAGGAGCAGTAAACGCTACTGATCTGAATGGAGCTGTCGGTGAGATTCCGACCCTACAATTATTCCATTCCCATCCGAATTATTATCAGAGCGGCCATTATGTTTCACAACCTGTTAATTCGTAAAACGTTTTATTTGTATTTAAAGCACCCTTTGAGTTAAAACGACTCACAAAAAACACCACAACCAAATAAATAGATTGACAAATATTCTATACTTTTGTTAGTTTGCGGATTCGCTCCTGCTTGGAGCAGTTTTGATATTTTTGTATCTGGAGAATTTGACGACTATGCCAACAATCAACCAGTTAATCAGGTCAGGTAGGGAAAGTAAGAAAGATAAATCAACAGCACCGGCACTGAAAAGTTGTCCTCAGAAACGTGGTGTCTGTACAAGGGTTTATACAACCACACCTAAAAAACCTAACTCTGCTCTCCGTAAGGTGGCAAGGGTTCGTTTGACTAATGGCCTTGAAGTAACTTCATATATTCCTGGCGTTGGTCATAACCTTCAGGAACACTCTGTTGTTCTTATCCGTGGCGGTAGGGTAAAAGACCTTCCTGGTGTCCGCTACCACATCGTGCGTGGTACCCTTGACTCAGTAGGCGTGAAGGGTCGTTTGCAGAGTCGTTCCAAGTATGGCGCCAAGCGTCCGAAATAATACTGAACCTGTTTAGCTGAGGGGATATATATGCCAAGAAGAAGAGAAGTACCTAAAAGACTAATTCTGCCTGATCCTAAGTTTAACGATAAGGTTGTTGCCAAGCTCATCAATACTCTTATGCTTGCAGGTAAAAAAAGCGTCGCCGAATCAATCATGTATGGTGCACTTGAGCTTGTTGCACAACGAGCAAATGACGAAGCGGTGAAGGTGCTTAAAAAGAGCCTTGATAACATCAAACCAACGCTTGAAGTTAAATCCCGTCGTGTTGGCGGTTCTACCTATCAGGTGCCTATCGAAGTGCGTCCTGAGCGCCGCATGTCACTGGCAATGCGCTGGTTGATCAAGTATTCAACCGCTCGCAGCGAAAAAACGATGAAAGACAAGTTAGCCGGTGAGATCCTGGACGCTTTTAATAATCGTGGTTCTGCAGTCAAGAAGCGTGAAGATGTCCACAAGATGGCTGAAGCAAACCGTGCTTTCGCCCATTATCGCTGGTAATAGTTTTATTCGTTTCTGGAGGATTCAGTGCCCCGTTTAGCACCGTTAGATAAATATAGAAATATCGGCATCATGGCACATATTGATGCTGGGAAAACAACTACGACGGAACGTATTCTGTATTACACCGGCGTGTCCCATAAAATAGGTGAAGTCCACGAAGGTACCGCTACGATGGACTGGATGGAGCAGGAACAGGAGCGTGGCATCACTATCACGTCGGCTGCTACCACCTGTACCTGGAATGACCATCGAATTAACATCATTGATACCCCTGGCCATGTTGACTTTACTATTGAAGTTGAACGCTCACTGCGCGTACTTGATGGTGCAGTTGCAGTGTTCTGTTCTGTCGGTGGTGTAGAGCCACAGTCGGAAACAGTATGGCGCCAGGCTGACAAATACGGCGTACCCAGACTTGCTTTCATTAACAAGATGGACCGTGTTGGCGCAGATTTCTTCCGCGGTGTCCAGATGATAAAAGATCGCTTGAAGGCTAACCCGCTGCCAATTCAGTTGCCGATCGGTAAGGAAGAAAATTTCAAGGGGATTATCGACCTTGTTACCATGAAAGCAATTCTGTGGGATGACGAAACACTGGGTGCTACTTTTCGCACAGAAGAAATCCCGGCAGACCTGCTTGCTGAAGCAGTTGAATACCGTGAAAAAATGATTGAAGAAATTTCCAGTCACGATGATGCTCTCATGGAGAAGTATCTTTCCGGTGTGGTCTTGACTGAAACAGAAATAAAGGCTGCAATTCGTGCCTGCACGATTGCGATTAATTTTTGTCCGGTTATATGCGGTTCTTCATTTAAAAACAAAGGTGTTCAGAACCTTCTTGACGCCGTAGTTGATTATATGCCTTCTCCAATGGATATTCCTGCCATTAAGGGCATTGATGCAGATAAAGGGACTGAAGTTGAACGGCATGCTTCTGACGCCGAGCCTTTTTCTGCTCTCGGTTTTAAAATTATGACCGATCCTTTCGTCGGGCAGCTGACATTCTTTCGTGTCTACTCCGGTGTTGTCCAGGCCGGTTCGTACATCTATAACTCGACTAAAGGTAAGCGTGAACGCATCGGGCGTATTCTTAAGATGCATGCAAACAAGCGCGAAGAGGTCAAGGAAGTTTATGCCGGCGATATCGCTGCCGCTGTCGGTCTGAAGTATACGACGACTGGTGACACTCTTTGTGATGAAGATAATGCTGTTATTCTAGAATCAATTGAATTCCCGGAACCGGTTATCTCAATTGCGATTGAGCCTAAAACAAAGGCCGAACAGGAAAAACTCGGGTTTGGGTTGCAGAAGCTCGCAAGTGAGGACCCTTCCTTCCGTGTTAAAACAGATGAGGAAACTGGTCAAACCATCATTTCAGGTATGGGCGAGTTGCATCTTGAGATTATTGTAGACCGTTTGATGCGTGAGTTCAAAGTTGAAGCAAATGTCGGTAAACCACAGGTTGCTTATCGTGAAACAGTTACTAAAAAGGTTAAGGTAGAGGGCAAGTTTGTTCGTCAGTCCGGTGGTCGCGGTCAGTATGGACATGTATGGCTGGAAGTTGAGCCGCAGCCTGAAGCCGGTAAAGGGTATGAATTCGTTGATGCAATCAAGGGTGGTGTTGTACCCCGTGAGTATATACCTGCAGTTGATAAAGGCATCAAGGAAGCGCTTGATAATGGTGTATTAGCTGGATTTCCGGTAGTTGATGTCAAGGTTACACTGATTGACGGTTCCTATCATGAAGTTGACTCCTCGGAGATGGCTTTTAAAATCGCCGGTTCAATGGGTTTTAAAGAAGGGTGCTCAAAAGCCGGCCCAATCATCCTTGAGCCGATCATGTCGGTAGAAGTTGTTGTCCCCGAAGAGTATATGGGTGATGTAATAGGTGATCTTAACTCCAAGCGCGGACGTATAATGGGTATGGACTCTCGAGCCGGTGCCCAGGTAATCTCTTCCATGGTTCCCCTCGCGCAAATGTTCGGATATTCTACTGATCTCCGTTCTGCTACGCAAGGTCGGGCTACATATGCAATGACCTTTGACCATTATGAGCCAGTACCGAAATCGGTTGCTGAAGAGATAGTTGCAAAAGTAAAGGGTTAATCTAACTCAAATCCGTAACTCAGGAGGGCCTTTTTCATGGCAAAAGCAAAATTTCTACGTAATAAAACTCATGTAAACATCGGCACAATTGGTCACGTCG
>JAFLLC010000198.1 GCA_019162745.1 Deltaproteobacteria bacterium
TGGCTACCTCATGTCCCAATGACATCTTCAGCCCTTCAATGGTCTCACCCGGATAATCGGATAGCAGGTGAATGCTGCCGACATAGCCGTTGCCAAAATACAGTGCCTGCACTTTCTGCGAACTCATTGCTGAATGATCCTCACACATGACAATTCTCCTTTGCTCTGCCTGTATTCGTAGCGGTCCACTTCAATCAGAAATGTGCTTCATAGATTTCCCACGCCTTGCATTCCCCCTGATGGTGGCAATACTCACCTTCAATCATGGCATCAGGACAGCCAGTACATGGAAAATGACCACTCCAGGCAATGGTGGTCTGATTGAGGCCAAACGGCAGGTGGGTCACGCTATGGACGACAGAATCCTGCCAGTTCAGATTTTGAAGGTTCTTGCGCACGATATAGACAATCTCCCGCAGCTCCTGATACGTGACAGTTTCAAGATCGACTTCGCCGGCAATTGCTTTCATCAACTGTTCACTGGTTATGGTGAATACGGTCTGATCCGGTTGAATGTTCAACTCGCTGAGTGCTCTCATTAATTTATTTCTGGTCATGACGATTTCCTTTCTTAGTGGTTGAACAGCTTGGTTGAATACGGTTTGTCGAGGCGATCGTAGATCTGACGCAGAATCATCTCTCCACAGGATTGACAGATAACGGTGTAGGCAGATTCTTTGCTGGGGAGAAACAGGTCGCTCACCGGATCGGAAGTGCCAAAACGGATGCCATGGGCAAGCTCCTTGTTTCCCAGTCTACGGGTACACATTTCACAACGCATGAGACCTCCAGAAACGTAGAAAGGGCTGCCGTGATGGCAACCCTTCTCTGTTTGATGTTATGAGATTACAGCTTCAGGTTTCGTCTATGCAGTCCAGGCAATAGAGCCAACCGTCAACCAGCTTCCAGGGATACGGTTCATGTTCATCACATTCAGGCAGTTCTTTGCAGCATTGATGGCAGATCATTCTGGTTCCTCCTCTCCGAACTTGCGTCCAAGTATATGATCGGCACTGGCTTGTGCCCTGGCAGCTGCTATCACGACGGCCTTCTTGTCTTGCCGGAGAACCGACAGCCACCCGTTTATGTAGCTCGCCGATAGTTCGATTGTTTCAATACTGATACCGGCAACAGCACAGAGCATCGACGCAGAGAGCTCCGTACAGATTTCTTCGGCAGAATAGTCATCAGATCCGAACTCATTGCGCTCCATGACTTCCTTACGTGCCAGACGAGACTGGTGACCAGTGCTGTGGGATAACTCGTGCAGGAGCACCTGATAAAAGTCCTCACTCCGCTCAAAGGTATGCTTGTGTGGCATCTGCACACGGTCCTCTGAAGGCCGGTAAAAGGCTTTCGCTCCTCCATAATGGATGCTTGGAGCGCATTTATACTCCGCGACGATCTGTTCGGCTCTTTCGATTGGCGTGAAAGGGTTTATGGTTTCTTCAGGATCTGGCGGGATAGGAATATTTTCACACTGCTCTGTAGAAAACAGGTTGTAATGCTTCAGCATGGGAATTCTGCCGGTGGCTTTTGTGTCTTCGTTCTGGTCATGCTTGTCGAGCAACTTCCAGAAGATGACGAGTGATGACTTCTCACCCTTTCTTACGTGTCCTCCAAGATCAGTTGCCTGCTTGTAGGTAAGCCAGTATGGGGATGAATAAGGCATGGCTGAGAGAAGGAAGGTGTTGATCCCTCGATACTCTTTCTTGCTAACGAGATTCTTCGGCATTCCACCTCCCCCTGCTGCCCAGGTTTTGCGCCATGGGATCGTGCCTAACTCGATAAGACCGATAATTCTGTCTGTTACTGCCTGATACACATCCATGATGATTCTCCTTTTGATGATATATTTGGCTGGCCAGCCATAAAAAAAGGGCTGAAACCGCCAAAGCGGAATCAGCCCAATTGAATGTAAAATTACTGGATGCTTCGATGGTATCAGATACCGGTACCCACAGCATGTTCATTAATCCAACGTTGAACTTCGCTCTTGCGATACCGACAGGCTCTTCCAAATTTGATAAACGGAATCCCGACTCCTTTGAAACGGCATTGCTCCATCCATGCTTCAGACATCCCAATCCATTCAGCGACCTCTTTCTGATTTAACAGCCTGTCGTACTGTTCTTCCATGATGCTTCTCCTCTCGTACCAGTGATGTCAGTCCGTGGCCACGGTTCTGCAATAAAAAAAGGGCACATCCTTGCCGTGATCGGCAAAGCTGTACCCTTTGGAGTCCATCAATTGTATTCAGCTGTCAGAATTTGATAGGCGGGGTCGGAAATAGTCTAAACGGGTCCCATCTACCTCTTACACTCTCCTTGATTTGTTCTCCGAAAAACGAAGCCGGGGTCTGGGAAAAACAAAAAGCAACACTTGAAAAACACTGAACGAAAATATACAAAAAACTGAATTCAAATTCCCCTGGAAACTTTCTTATATTTGCAATCGACCAGTTCTCAAATTTTCACATATCAGGTAATTCATAAATATTTTTATTGACACTCCAAATGAACATGTTTAGTATTATTTTAGTTCATTTAAAGAAAAGCCAAAAGGAGACATTATGCATTCACAAGAAATAAATTCACTTGTAAAACGACTCAAGGATCTAGCAAAGAATATAACACTCTCAATACCAAAGTTAGATATTGCTGGCGACAACGGCATGTTACATGCCCAGTCTATTGATTTGCTCATGGGGTTGACAGAGTTGGAAGGCAAACTACCTCAACACAAAACTTCAGATTCTGCTGTACACTCAAAGGAAACTAAAATCAGTTCATCTGATGAAGACCTAGAGGCCAAAAAAGTAAAAGGTCGCCTTCCACGTTGGGGTAACAACCCGAATCAGATCAACAGCAGGATTCTCGCCCTATTCTTAAAACTTAGCAAAACAGAAGCTCCTGTAAAGGTAAATGAACTTAAAAACGCCTATGGGAATGACGGTGAGTTCGACAAGAACTTTGCGCAGATGAAGATGATCTCGGAAAGGAACCACGGCAAAGTATTCGAAGTGAGCGATGGTGTCGTTGAAATATGGCCAAAGGTCATTGAGTATGTTGAGGGGTTCTCTAAACAGGTAGGAATTTAGGCAGAAAGTCGATGATTATGTGAGGGGCGTTTATCGCCCCTCCTTTATAGCTTGAAATTGTATGGCAACAGTTCTTTCAGAGGTTTGGCAACGACTTCGCCACCAAACTCGAAGATCACAACAATATCTTCCCCAAACTCATTTATAACCTGACGGCAAGCTCCGCATGGTGAAAAATCTTCCCCGCTTGAGGCAACGGCTATCGCTTCAAAATCCCCCGGCTTGTACCCTTCGGATACCGCTTTGAAAAGCGCAGTTCGCTCAGCGCACATAGTCAATCCATAAGAAGCATTCTCAACATTACAGCCAGTAATTACTTTGCCGTTCTTCGCCAGCAAGGCCGCCCCTACGTGAAAATTTGAATAAGGGGGATAAGCACTTTCTTTTGCTTTATGAGCCAGATTGAGGAGCTCAATATATTTCTTTTCCATCAAACATCATCCTTTCATTGATTAGGTGTTTTGATATTGCAGCGACCAGGATAGACAAACTCCAAAAAGTCGTAATAAAGCTGAATAATGGATTCGAGCTTATAATAGATTGCTTGCTTGTCTATATCAGCACGAGGGAGAATGTAACCACTCAGCATCTTGTTCCATGTAATTATCTTGTTTCCCTTGCTTGGTAATATCGGCTTAGCCTTCAGTTTTGAATCAACAGTGTTGAAATAATCTCCTTCGCATACAAAATCTATGGCCTTCACCGGATAGGAAGAAATATATGAATACCAAGTTGTATCAAAAACTAAAAGCTCATCACTTGAAATTTTCCCAATGCTGTCAATGAAGCCGCCTTTTTCTGCCAAGAGGAACTCATGATACTTTCTGCGTAAATCCAATGCATATCCACCAAAATCCATATAAACACGCAACTCAAGAGGCGTTGCTAAAATAGATACAGAAGCTTCAAATAAAGCGGGACGTTCTTTTTCTTCAAGCTCCTTGAAATTATGAACAAGCGGCATCCAAATATATCCACTCGTAGTATCAATTGGGGTCAATATCGTCGTATGCAAATTCGGAAATTTTGAAGGCAACCAGCGGTCCAAATCATTTTTCAAAAAATACATCTTCTTTCTTAAACTGAACAAGCTTTCGAAATCTGCTTCTTTTATTTGGTCACTACCAACAAAATATTCATCTTTTTCCTTTGCAATTAGTTTTTTGTCCTTTTCGCGCATCATGATTTCATCAACTTCTTTAATCATGTAGTCAGCAGTAATTTCTCCGATATGCAAAATCTTATGTTTGTCTTCAGAGGAAATCGTAGTAACCCCCTGAATTGTAGAGCTGACATAAACAATTAGCTCCACGATTTCCTGTTCAAATCCTGAGAGAACATCCGGCCGAAACTCATGCATGATCTTGTTGCGCAACAACACAAAATCCAGAAGTTTCTTTTTGACACCAAGTAGTGTGCTCTCTAACGGGATTGGGGTACCACGTTTGACTATTTCACCATTGTTTTTGCGTAGTAAAACATGAAATTGATCATGGTTATTGCAAATAACATCATCTGAAAAAACGCTCAAATCTGAAATGTTATTTAGTATAACGCCTAAGGTACAACCATCATCACAATTGCTGTGCGGCAAATATTTAGTATCAACAATATGCTCGAACAGTATTGCGGCTATGTAGACCGCTAAATAATCGTAACCAAGCCTGTATCGGCCTATCATATAATCAGAAAATGACCTTGTCAGATCCATAGTGCCCTCTTTAGATGAATTCCAAAATTCCCCTCAGATCATTCTTTTCAACTATATGGCTCCACCAATGTCTGTGATTGGGTTTAGGATTAAAACCTATAGATAGCTCGACATATTTCGCAATATCTTTGTCATTTCTGCCGTCGCCTATGAATGCACATTCCTGCCGTTCAATTCCAAGGTCATGATGAAGCAGTTCAACCAGTCCGCGTTTGTGACTGAAATCTGTTGGCATTACATTCCAATGTTCGATAGTGCCATCGGATGACCAGAAGTATTCAGCAGAAGCATAGCAATGCTCAATTTTAAACTCGCGCGAAATGCGATCAGTCATTGCCTTTAACCCGCCCGATATGACTGCAATTGAAATTCCTCGATCTTGAAGTGCATGAATCGTTTCAGATACACCATTAAAGTAAACTGGAGCTTTCATCACAAAATCATCAAACAAACTCTTTGTAAGTCCGTACTGCTTATGAATTTTGATTGTATCGATAACCCACTCGGAATAGCCAGGATATCCCCCATCGTCCCACTTGTTCCAATTCGCTTTGTTTTTCGCATAAGATTCTGGTCCTAAAATGTCACATAAAAATGTCCATGCACTTGTAAATTCGTTATCTTTCCACATGTCCTCTTGGCCGTGTGTTTCGCAAAGTTTTGAAAATTTTTCTGGAAACGCATTCTTGAGGAAGTCATATCGATATGTCTTTTTGAAAATTGTTCCTTCCATATCAAAAATCACAAGTTTGATGTTTTTCACGGTTACTCCACTAATTCTCTAAAATGTTGATAAACACATTAACCCATACTGTTTATGCAGGCCCTCGTAAAGTTATCCTTACTTTATTTCTGGTATTCCGGCCATAGGCTCGCTGTATGATGTTTCCATAACTTGTTCCCAACATTCTGCTTTCTTAGCCCATTCTGATATCATTCTACCGTTAGATGTTTTGTGAAGAACGGAATGTACTTCTTTTGCCCACACAGTCAATTGCTGTTTCAGTTTGAGAGACAAATCTTGCTGCTGCCAAACCTTTTCCAGATCAAATCGATCTCCCAACTGGCTTGCAAGCACCGATACGAGATATGTCGCAACATTCCCTTGAAACGCTTGGAACATCGGTCTCACCAATTTGTTTGTTGCTTTAAATACAATTGCCTTGGCTATCATGCGTTTATAGTAAGCTGTGTCGATTTCAGCCGTTACATTTCCCGAGTTAATCTCTTCCATAATTGCGGTGAAGTTTTTCTGCGAGCCCAGAGCGACAATATGGGGTTTCTGACTCCATGAGTTTAAATATTTTGCAAGATCTGTTTTTGATATTTTACGGGCATTTGGTATAGAATCTTTCAGCTTTTTTAGGGTAGCAGGCGTTTTCCCTTCACGAGCAAGCATGGTGTTGTAACTGCCAGTAGCACGTTCATAAAACCATCTCCCCGTTCCATCCGGACAAAATACCGTTGTTGAAAGCTTCTCAATTGCAACATGAAATGGCTTGTTTGCAGAAAGGTCCGCTTGTTTGACAGCATTCTGGCTGTTTGCGTATTTAGAAATATCAGATATCAGTTCTTCTTCTCTTTCGGAATCATCTGATTTTAGTACAAGTACTTTCACCGGCACCCTGACATTACGGAGATTTATTTCAGAATTTTTTTTCTTGGTAAAATAAATTGATGCAGTTGTCTGACCACCATTAACTATCTGCATTCCTTTCATCCACGCGAGCCCAGGTCCGCCTTCGCTTGTGTTAGCCATTCTGACTTCATCTGCAATGACAACTATTCCGTTGTTATAGGCCATAAACTTCTCTGGAGCTTCTTTCAAAGTCTCGCGGATACCTTTGTTTACCTTACCTGTAGCGCTGAGAAAAGAGCGTACGTTTGCCTCAAGCAAACGTGCACCATACTTTTCATAGACAAAATATAATGTTTCAGCAGGAAATACCGTAAAGATGCAGTCATAATTAGCGAGAGTTGCAGGAACATAGACACAGGGAAGTGACGAACCAGAAATTTCAGTAAAATTAACTGTAATTTCATCACGTGGTTTCCCTTCCGACCAATGGCGATAAAGCCTCTCTATGTCCATGACTTCAAGCTTTATTGTTTTTGAGCTTACCTCGCGCGCTTTAAAAATTTTTGCTTTTGCCTGCCTGTCAGTCAGGACATAAATTCTTATTTGATCTAAGTTCGGGTAACACTCCTGAATCGTAAGAGCAAGGCCGTAGGCATCCGTAGACTGATCCATTGTCGATAATAATTTACCCTCAGCGCATTTGGTCAGAAATCTGAGACACTGGTCTGCAGCATTTTTGGTGTCTGAATCAGGAACCGACACAATGTCATTTACACCTGCATAGAGACTGACGAACAAATCTATTTGATCGCACTCTTCTGAAATTGCATAACCGCTTATACGCAGATTGGCATTGCCAAACTTGCCTTCATAGTGGCAGACCACCGGTTCGAACGTCATTCCAATGTCACACATATGTTGCATGACAACTTCAGCAAACCCAAGCTCTGGATAAGGAACGTCTGTTTCCTGCACTTCAACTTGCGTCTGTCGTAAAAAATCGATTAGCTCCATGTCAACACACTCCTAATAAATGTAAAACCTCTGAAAGCTTGAGAGATGGTGCCCCATCAACATCAAGCTCAATATCATACCGGGCTTTCAAAATCCCATGCGGTACATTTGCAGGTACCAGTTTTGGAATGCTGGCATTAACAGTAAAAACATAGGTGCCGGTATGACAGAAATGCCGGGTATATTTTTCAGCCATCGACTGAAAAAAACCTGCATGCAGTAATCGAAGTTCAAATTCTACAATTGCAGACGAGTCAGATTCGCTGATCTTTGTTCTGACAAGATCCACTCTGGCAGGAAGACTACTACCGGAATCACTCAGCTGTATGCGGATAGCTCCGAGAAAAAGTGGTTTTCTAAGGCTGTCATCCAACTGCTCAAGTGATGAAATTCTGGCAGGAAAAACACCAGTTCTGGTCGTGGTTTTTATTTCTATTGCACCTTCACCCAACATGAAATCTTGAATTCCATCCAAAGGGCCTGACCATGATTCCACTGCTCTTATTGCAGGTAAGCCTTCATCAATAAGCATTTCAAGCATCAGGAGCTCACCATAAAGCCCAACTTCTGCATCAAAATGCAAAACGCCTTCCTGGTTTCGCTGCATAAACTCCTGCCATGCTCGAATTCTCCCAAGAAAAAGGCTGAACAGTTGACTTTCGTCTTTCTGCCCAGCTTTTTCAAGCATTGAAACGATGTCAGCAGCCATCATG
Organism: Deltaproteobacteria bacterium; assembly: GCA_019162745.1. GTDB lineage: Bacteria > Desulfobacterota > Desulfuromonadia > Geobacterales > Pseudopelobacteraceae > JACRCG01. Next base: position 8,118 of record JAFLLC010000198.1, read on the forward strand.
GTAAACATATCAATACTGCCAGCAGAGTGTTTGATAAGAGCAACACAACAATGATCGCCATATTGTTCGCCGAGACTAACCTCTGCAACACCAAATCCTCTTCCTTCTGGTAGTTGTCCTTTAGCAGGCATCTGAAACGAAGAGAAAACAACAAGTACAGCCTCTTCGTTGCCTGGGTAGTGTCTGCCTGCAAGAAGTTTACAGGAAGACCTCAAAGACACAGGTATTGTCATCCAACCCTCGTCACCACGGCTACTACCAGCCAATGCTTTCCAAGAGGCTGCAATTTCTTCTGCCTTATTCAGCGGATCCATATTCCTGCTCCCAAAGTATATTGGTGACTTTGTATTCCACTTTTCGCCCTGAACTACTACCAGGAAAACTTACACCAAATGCTACAACTGGCGGAGTGCCATTAGGTAAATTTGCACCTTCCGGATCGAGAACGTAGAGTATAAGTAGACCTCTTTCCGGATGCGCAGCTACCCCGTTAGCACCAAATCCCCGTATTTTTCTGATTGCTGGGCCGTTAGGGTCATCCGGCTCGGCTCGGTCTTGCATCCTGCCAGGATCTGCCTGCCATGCTCTGCGTGTTTCCTCCAATGCTGCCTGCCATGCATCATCATCAAGATCTATTGACTCATCACGAGGCGACATGAGTCTTCCTATGGAATACCTGTCTGTATGATTAGCGTTTGGGGAGCGCTTAAGCATTTTAGTCTTCATCCCATTGGCAATTTCTATTTCTGCACCACCAGCTGCTCCAATAAACGCAACAGTCCAAGATACAAGTTCATTATCTGAATTTAGAGATTCAATGAATTGAGCCAACAAATCGCCATTAACTCTGTATGAGGCTTGATGCGTCTTGTAGCACCGTAAGAACTCAACTACTTCTGCTGCGGGCACGCCTTGCCACAGATGCCCCGACCAAGTTTGTTTTTTACCAAACCGATTCTTTGTAATTTCGTTGGTTTCTACAGGCTCTTTCATTGCAGATACGAGTTTGACAGCAGCATCCAGATTACGTTGCAATATGATCGGATCCCGATGCATTGCAACAGTTTCTAGGAGGCTACCACTGAAGGAAAGCATCAGGCTCTTGGCTGTGCGCATTTTTACTTGCGATGTCACCATCAGAACGGAATGTGATTGCACTTTAAAACCATAATCTCGTGGGGTTCCACCGCTTTCAGCCATAAGGTCAAATTCTTCACGCAGCTCTTCAGCGGCATCAGTGATATGACAAAACCATTCGACGAGATCTTCGGTAGTATAAAGACGGCATACATCAATGTAACCAGGACGGTAACCAAACCAGCGTCCCATTTGCATCAGCGTATCGTACATTTTTGAAGCACGGAGAAAATAGCTTGTACAAAGTCCTTCCAGCGTAAGACCCCTTGAAAGCTTGTCCCCACCAATAGCAATGACTTTAAGTCCAGTTCCTTTGTGATCAGCATAATCCAGCGCATCTTTTGCCGTGCCGTTGATCATTTTGACTTGAACATCGGCGAGGACTTCAGGCAGGCACTCAAGTACCTGCGCCCATTGTGGCAAAACAGGAGCATCAATGTCCGGGTGGTTAGCCCGAATTGATTCGTTCGTGGGTAAAAAGTCCTTGTCCCATAATGTTTTCAGGGATGAATGAATGTTCTGGACATCGATACCTCGCCTTATTCTTTGATTCAAGCCTTTCACATATTCATCAATCTGGCTGTAAACCGCTTGTTGGACCGAGTTGAAACGTGTCACATGTATCAGCATGGACGAATGTTCATCACCCTTGTTACGTAATTTTCTTACAGCACAGGCAATAATAAAGCTGCCTATGGCCTGCGCCAGTGAATCTGGAATACAGAATTTACCGTTAAAAAGTGGTCTGTGCCCGTTTTTGTGTTTATCCGGAATCCAGCAACTGCTACCGGCTTCACCTGTAGAATCAGATACAAGACGGGTCAACGGAAGTCCCTTATTGCGTTGGCTTCCATTTCCAAGACCAAAAAGACGTGATGGACCAATATAGTTTGATGGTGCAGCAAGATTGATTATGAAACTGGCTGGAAAAAGATCTGGACCTTCGTCCGAGGTGCGTCCGCTTTCGTGGATAAAGATATTCGCGAACGGAGTGGCTGTGTAACCTACATATGCTGACCGTGTAAAGGAGTGAAGCAGTTGACGAACCAGGCGGTTGATGGCTTTAGGTTCATGCTCAAGATCCGGATTACCCTCTCCATCAAATATCTGGGCTCCTGTATCTACTGATGCATTGTCAGCCTCATCATCAATAAGTAGTAGCGGAAGATGGGTAACAATTTTTTTCCCGGACTCAGGATCTTCACTATTGGCAACATGTTTATGAACCCATTTAAGCAAACGTGTTAAAACTGTTTTGTTTTTTTTAACGACAAATAACCATGGTCTCTGTTCAGGGCTGATACCCAAATGTTGCGCAATTTTGGTATTGAAATCCCCCTTATCAGATCTGTTTGTTGCATAGTTTGGACGTATACTGGGATCTCCGTCAATTTCTCCCACACCGATTGGCGAGATTGAATCATGAACCGGTTTGGTCTCATAACCAAGAAAACCTTCATCAAGTCTCATCTGGGTCTGGGAACGAAGGTTGTTATGCAGTCCTGCCAAAACAATAATTATTTTGTATCCAGCGTCTGCCGCTTTACAAATGAGACCTGTATAGTTTCCTGTCTTGCCTGACTGGACGTGACCGACTACAAGGCCACGACGATCCCAAGGCCCCTCTCGGACAGGATCCTCAAGCTGAGAGAGAATACTGTCTGTTGTTCGATCCAAAGCTTCGACAGCAGTGAAAGACAGTGACCTTTCAAGCCACTCCCAATATCGTTGCCAATATCGCCATTCTCTTTTTCTCGCAGCATTCAACCAAGGTATATGACCTTCATCATTTTTGAGAGTTGTATCTTTACCGATCCACATACTGAATCTTCTAATCAACTCGTTAGTTACAGCCTCATGATCCAGCCCTTCACGTGCCATGGGCATAATACTGAGAACGATATTAATTTTATCAGCAATCAATGCAGGCGTAATTGATGCACGATCCTGCTCTTGCAAGAGCAGAACTTGGGCCATTTTGACAATTTCCATCTGGTGTCTATTGGGAATATTATCCATATTTTAGAAACCTCTTCTCAGTTTTGCAGATTTTCCGGGAGAGAATTCACAAGATCAGTAAAATTCTGAAACGGTTCTGTTCTCAAGAGCTGCGCTTTTGCAAGACTAGGAGACATACCCTTTCTCAATACAAGATTTCTGTATATGACATCCAGTACGTCCATAATCTCCTTTGGTGCGTCTCCTGAAAAACCAGTTCTTAAGACATCTTTCCCCTCGGCAGTATCAAGCCATATTTTTTGAACAGGGACCGTTTCTTCGATGACCTTCAGCATTGTTTCAATCTGGAGTTTGAGAGCTCCGGCGTCTTCAAGCAGAGACTTAACCGATGGATGTTTCCTGTCTATGCGATATCGCATACTTCCACTATTGTATTCAGCTTGCCATGCCTGAATCAGTGGGCCGCCAGCTCCCTTGGCTACATAGCTGCCGCGATGAGCATAAACCTTACGCGCTCGTGCTCGAACATCATCTGCAATCTGAGCAAGTTGTGGCCGGATTGATACAGGTGGCCTGGCTGTAGACTTTCGAATATCCAATTTCCATTCGGCATCAGCAGAGTTTGGTATATCAAGGCGGATCCGTGCAAGTCGATGTGATTCCTCTTTTGTCCAAGCACGCCCTTGTCCTAAGCCAAGCCAACTGCCTGCAACCAAGAGACGCTTGTTGCGGTAAACATAAAATCCCTGTTGGGCAGTCCAACCATCTGGGCCTCCAGCATATTCGAATTCTTTGCTGTCCATTTTGTCACGATGAGGAAGCACATACCCTTTAACTTTAACTAAACCGTTTTCAGTTTTTATAGATACCTCGGGTGATGACCAGGAACCTCGGTTTTCAAGAAATGGATTCCATGGCTTTATCTGAATGCCATTTATCAGAATACTTATCTGAGGATTGGCCCCCTCAAGAAAGCGGTGGAAAACCATTGCCAAATGGTCTTCGCATCGGTCTATCAGGTTTAGAAAGTTCTGCTCTGTAAAGCCGGGGGAAACAATTCTGTCAAGCAACTGCCATAAAACCAAGGTTCCGTGTTCAATCGAATTCAGATCATGAAATAATTTCTCTGATTTTTTTTCGATACCCTCCAATAGATACCATCCGTCATCCTTGCTTTTTGAGAGCATATCAAGATCCCATCGCAAACACCCGATAGAATTGTCTTTGCGACTGGCGACAGAGAGCTTTCTGCATTGCGAAAATGATGCTGTTTTAAGACCAAGTCCGAATCTGCCAAGATCGCCGGAAGCTCTTTCTGCAAGTGGATTGATTTCTCCAAGTCGCATTGCTCGATCCAGTTCGAAATTATCCATCCCTGTTCCATTATCAAGTATTCGTATGCAACTGTTTTCAGCACTCCAATAAAAATCAAGCTTGATGGTTGTTGCTTTTGCGGCAATGCTATTGTCGATAATATCCGCCAATGCCGTCGCGGTATTGTATCCAAGCCCCCTTAATGCTTCGATCATTGCACTCGCTTTCGGAGGGGCATGCCGGGTCATTTTTTTGTTTGATAGTTTCATTATGAAAAACTCTCTAAAACTTTAGATCTGCTTGGGTGCCGCAGTTTGCTTAACGCTTTCTTTTCAATCTGCCTGATTCTTTCGCGAGTCACATCAAAACATTGGCCTATATCCTCAAGTGTATGATCACGTTCTTCGCCAATGCCAAAACGTAATCGGATAATCTTCTCTTCACGCGGTTTTAAGGTGCTTAGTACGTAATTGACCTGTTCCAACAGCGCTGTTTTAGTAACTTCTTCTACTGGACTCTGATCGTCAATATCCTTTATCGATTCGATAGAATGTGGATTTTCCTCCATCAGAGATTCTAGTGAGAGAGGTTCATCTTCAGCAATTCTGAGCATTTTAATAACTTTTTGAAGAGGTATCGCAGTGTATTCAGATAACTCATCAGGAGAGGGCTCATGGCCATATATACCCAAAAACGTCTTTGCTTCTTTATTCAGTTTATTCAGAGATTCAACCATATGAACTGGTACGCGAATACTCCTTGATTGATCAGCTATAGCCCGAGTTATGGACTGGCGAATCCACCATGTAGCATAAGTTGAAAACTTGAATCCTCGTCTGTAATCAAACCGTTCAGCAGCCTTCATCAATCCTATATTTCCTTCTTGGACAAGATCAAGTAACTGTAGTCCATTATTTTGGTACTTCATGGCAATGGATACAACAAGCCTCAGGTTTGATTCTGTCAACTTATCTTTAGCAATACGCACTCGGGTCTGGCCGCTAATCAATTGATCGTATCTGGAGTTAAATTCGTCGAAGGGGATTCCAATTGTTTTCTGAAGTTCAAACATCTCAATCGGTTGTTTTACAAGCTGACATGACAAAAACAGGTTTTCAGCTCCTTCGACCAGATCTGATAAAGTTTTGGAAGTCAAAATCATTTCTGATAGCTCTTCGTATATCTTCTCTTGCAGGAGATAGCATATTGAAAGCTCTGACTGCTTCTGTTCAAGTGCCTCTAGTATTTGAAGATGCCAGTCCTTAATTGTTACAAATCGTTCACGGATTTCGTTGTGGAAGTCAGTCTCTTCTTTATCATCTGGTTCGTCAGATCCGTCATCTTCAATTTCTGGTTCATCATCAATATAAATATCACTTTCCGCGTTAGTCTCTACGAGTAAGTACTCACTCTTGCTAACAGCAATAGCACTTATATTCTGCCCCCCCGAATAAACGGCCTCAACTTTTGCCAACAAGGCTGAAACTGCTGAAGGGCAGTACGAAATTGCCTTGATCATTTCCTGGAAACCGGTTTCCATTTCAATGCCTAGTTCGCACTCTTCTTCTCTTGAAAGCAACGTTCCTGTTCTTGCCTCTCTTAAGTATGGTGTTAATGGGTCATTTGCAGGATTATTCATTTCCCATAGAAAACGAATTGCATCGTCTGCAAGTTGATTATCAGCCTCATCTATTTCCGATTCTGTAAATTCAATGTTCAATGGGTTGACATAATCACATGTCATGCCGTCAATTCTCACACCCAGGTCAGTCAGTACCATCATGAGACGTTCTGTGTATCCTGACTCTTGTTCACCCAAGTGTTCAGTAATGGCATCTATTTGATCCGTGACGAGCCGCCCGGTCATAATGCCTGAAATTATGAGGTTTTTTTCGACATCCCAGCCTTCATGCTGCAAATATTTTTTTGTATTACTCCAGATGATTTCAGGAAGATCAATGTCAATATCATCCCAGTCTTCATCAAGATCAATGGTGGTACTTGATGACAATTGATTCTGTATATGAATCGCTTCAATAACTATTGATTGGTCTTCTTCTGGTGGGGCCTCTTCAACATCCTCTTCCCAGTCAAATGAATCTATAAATTCTGTGGATTCAACTTCATAACTCACGGCAATGCTTTTATAAGGTGTTACATCTGGCTCCGCTATAACGACAGCCTCTGAACAAGACTCATTCATAATAAAATCGATAATTATTCCCATAGCATCTTCTTTTTCAAATGCCTTGGTCAAACACAATGCCGTTTTCCCGTCGCGATTCTCTAAATGAGGATCCGCTCCGGCATTAAGAAGCATTTTGCATGTCTCGGCGTGACCCTTTATTGCCGCATACATCAGTAATGACATACCTTTATCATCAGTACTGTTGATATCAGCAACCTTCTCAAGATGCAGTTCAACAGCTCTTGTCGCACCTGACAACACTGCCATTTTAAGTAAAGGGTTCACTGAAACAATTGCTCCTCGAATCAACGACTTAAAAATATTCCGTTGATTGCGTTACGGTGTTAAATATCTTGTATTTTACAACTTAAGTTCACCACTTTGTTCATCTGATACTAGCCATTTAGATATATTTAAAACAACTTCATCAACGTATTGCAGTCTGTTTTTTATTGAACATTCCCAGACCTTGAAGACTCTCCAGCCTGACTCTATTAACTGACTAGTTTTTTTTGAGTCATTACAGATAGTTTTATGAATTTTATCTTTCCAAAAATCTGCATTGGTCGTCGGCCATTTAAACAAATGGCAATTATGCCCATGCCAAAAACAACCATTTACAAAAATAACAGCTCTGTATTTAGGAAAAACAAGATCAGGATTTCCCGGTAAATCACGTGCATGAAGCCGATAACGGAAGCCCATAGCAAATAATCGATGCCGAATCATAATTTCCGGTTTAGTGTTCTTTCCTTTGATACCAGACATCATCTTGCTGCGAACTTCTTTACTAACGATGTCGGCCATGATTCACACCCGCTTCAGAAAATTATAGACAACTTCAGCGATCTGATAAGCTAACAAAGGCGGAACAGCATTTCCAACTTGCACGTACTGCTGGGTTCTGTTCCCACAGAAAAAATAATTATCAGGAAAAGTTTGAAGACGAGCGGCCTCCCTTACAGTGAGGCTTCGACATTGGCGAGGATCTGGGTGAATATAGTAATGACCATCTTTTGAGATGTGACTGGTGATAGTTGAGGAAGGTCGCCCATATGCTTGAACACGGAACCGGTCGTTAAAATGCCCGGACGTTGCATTTTTGTGATTTGGGAGTAATTCAGATGGGTATTCCTGTAGCCTGGCAGATGTACCATTATGTTGGGCAAAGCATGAGGCAAACAAATATCGCTGAATATCATCAAAAATATGTCCACGTGTAGAATGATTACACACGCCAGTCATCCGTGAATCAAGATACCACCCTTTCAAATTTTCACTTACAGTAGGATTGCATGGAACGAATATATCACTGCCTCGGTCGTTCGGAGTGCAAAACGGCGAATTAAGTACACTCATGAGGCGATCATTAAAGTCTTGGCCGTACTTGTCTGCCGAGGTTTTTACCCATTGTTGCTCCGCAATGCCAGCAACTTTATCACGCCATGTATCTTGGCTATCAAGCTCCTTTGAAAGACCGCTACGCAATTCTGGTAAACCATTCAAAACGGCTTCAGTATTGATTTGTTCTGTTGTCGTTAAAGTATTTGGCAGAAATGCAGCAAAGTCATCTCGTATCCCGAGCAAAATAACCCTGTGTCGTGCTTGTGGAATTCCGTATTTCTCGCATCTGACTATATAATCTTCGGGAAGATGGCTTGTACAAAGATCACCAGAATGCTTTTGAGGTCTTTTTACCAAGGAGTATATTCTGTATTTGAAGTTACTCTTGTTCGAATAACTGGAAAAAACGGCTGCAGGATTTTGCAAGTCAGAAAGAACGTCTTCAAACATCGAGCGACCATGGATTTTTGCAGACAACAGCCCCTTGACATTTTCCATTACAAACACAGGTGGTTGATGCTTTGCCAAAATTCTTAAATATTCAAGGTACAGAATACTCTTCTCGTCGTCCTCCAATCGGTAGTTTTCCTTGCCACTATTCCTTGATCTACCGATTACGGAATAAGCCTGGCAGGGGGGGCCTCCAATCAAAATCCATTTATCATGTCCGGCAATTATGCTGGAAATCCTTTGATCCAATTTGCCATCAAAATCTGCGCCACGTCCCAAGGCATCAAGCCAAGTTTCATCTTTTGCAGCCAAAGACTGTTTTGGGTGGCGGCTAAAGAGAACTTCCTTAGTAATTTCACCACGCAAAAACGAGTAATAGTCAGGAGGAACGTCAGCATACGGAAATTGCCGAAAAAAGCTCCTCAACTCCAGCGTGCTGTGAGCTGAAGCTTCCTTCTCGACAGACACACCGATCTTGAAATACTGCTTTCCTTCAGTGCGACCAAGCGCCGAAAAACCCTCACCTAAACCACCTGGACCGGCAAAAACATCAATAACTGGAATGCATGCTGTCATCCTTGAACTGCACCTTTGGCAAAGGTTCTTCGTTCATTCTGCTGTCCTTTAGAATCAGCCATGAGCTTACGAAATGCCTTATTGATGTAATACATCTGTTCCGGATTAACGGAAGATGCCGGATTCTCAGACCTACGCCACATTTCAGCACAGACGTGCTTCAATTTTTCAGGCCATCCGCTATCAGCAGAATCAAACCCATCGGGGTGCAAACCGGGATACTGCTCAAAGATTTGATGATAACCTCTAACCAAGGTAAGATCCTTCACTTGCTCTAATTGACCAATATTTGCCATCAGGTAATTAAAGCTGATGTTTTGTTTAATCATGCTTTTGCTCCTTAACAACTTCCCAATATCCGCCTTTATCCGGCCCGACACGCTTGATAACACCCTGCACTCTCAATTTGTCGAGCTGCTTTTCAACGCCACGCGGCGACATGCCAATTGCTTCAGCAATCTGACGGGCGCTGATCTCAGGATTTGAGGCGATAGCGGCCAGGATTTTCTCCGAACTTTTCTCCGAACTTTTCTCCGAACTTTTTTGGGCAGTTTTGCCAATGCGGCCAGGTTTAGTCAGGTCATAGCTCTTACGTTTGAATGTGGCAATAAAGTGGGTACCAAGCTCCTCGAATTCTGTTTGCGGTTCTCGCTCCAAAATCATCTTTATACCACGACCCCACTTTTCAATAAAATGGACCCTGTGAAACAATTCCGACATAAGCTCATTACGCCGCTCGGAAAGCATTTTGCGCCTGATATCAGAAATAGTTAGTCCGCCATAGAGCAGGCCGGGACTCCTGATCTCTACGCGATCCTTGAAAATAGCAATGTTGACCGAATCATATTCCCGGTAATCCCGATGACAGAAGGCATTGATAATCGCTTCACGAAACGCTTCACGGTCAATCTCAGGGACATCTACACGTAGCAGACCATCCAGTCGCATGCCGATGTTGATATGTTCCAGGATATATTCTTCTGCTTTTTTGATGAGGTAAAAAGCATCACCATAGAAGTCCTGCATGCTGATGGTAACTGTCGTATCCAGTGTACCGAACACGGCGCAGCGCAGACGGGCATTGGGGAAGAATTTTTCTGGCTTGCGGGCAAAACAGAGCACAGCTGCATTCAGCAGTTTGCCGTCTTTAACCAGATTAAGCTTTTCGAGTGAATTGGGGATGGTGTCGAACTTAAGACCGCAGCCTTTCAGAAAAGTCTTGAGCTTGCCAGCACCGATGTCATCGACGGTAGCCTTTGCGCAAACATCAGTATCCCAGCGGAGTCGGTCACGGTTCTTGGTCAGAACCATATTTTCCAGCTCTTTGGCGCTTAACTGCCGATCTTCATCACCAACACGGACATACGCCCGGCCATAGGCATAATAAGGATGTTCGCCGCCTTCGACCTGCACCTTGATACACTGCTGACCGTCAACTGCTACCTGTTCAACAACGGGGTAGATTTTGGGTTCAATATGCTCTGAAATTGACTTGGATACATCCCGCATCGTTTTGTCTGAAACCTGCTGGCCGACAACAGTTCCATCATTCTTTACACCGAACCAGACTTCACCACGCTGGTGCTTGTTCAGCATCGCGACAATAGAGATCACCGCCTCTTTAAGTTCGGAGGTGGATTTTTTCAGTTCAACGGTTTCAGTTTCTTGAAATATAGTCATTATCTTCACGAGTTAACTTGATTGTAAAACTGAGTATCCATATCAGAATTCCATATGAATAGCCACCGGAAAGCCTCTTCATTAAAGGCGTTGCTGCTGACATCATTGACCGCAACAACTTACCACAAGTACATGTCAAAATATGTCGTACCGCTCCAAAAGGGCATAAATATGTGTGCGGTTGAATCTCTGTTTATGCTGGGTAAAATCATCGTGTTTTTCTGTTTCTGGCGGCATGATCTGCTAACATCCCGACACTGAACAGTTTATTTTCGAAGTGGGTATATCTCATTCGAGTAAATTTAAGCCACGCAACGGTGCCAATAAAAACATATCGAAAAAACAGTGTGCATGAAATTCCACACGGGATAAAATCAAAAGCCGCAATGACAAATTTACAACGTCAAGCCCCTATATTAGTGGATTGACATGACTTGTGGGATGAGTAATGGGTGTGGGTGCTATTCCTTGCTACCTACTTGATTACCACCAGAGCTACTACCTCTCTGCTGAAGAAACTTTGTAACCTTATCAAACTGATATTTATTGTTCTTCCACCTGCGGTGCCTCCATAACTGCTGAGTATCTGTCCTCTGATCAAGTCTCATGTAAGCATCTCTTAGTACCTCCGGCTTGAATGCCGGTTTAATCAACCCCTGAACGTTCAGATTGCAGTCTGTCTCTTCCTTAAAGATCTCACCAGTAATGCAGTTGATAGTTTCAATTTCGCTTGCGTAGCCTGCTCCAAGGTACTTCGCTACAAGTCTGCCGTATGCCTGGTTCATTATGTCACGGGTGAACGGTTCAAAGTATCTGGGCACTATAAAGCTGTCGTGCACCGAGAGAATCGGCACATTCATCTTCGTGTGCTGTTTTATGATCTCTATGGCGATATCAGAGTCTTCTTTCTGGAGTTTGATACCTTCACCCGATGCCAGAAACTCGGCTATGGGTTGGTGTCTCTCCTTAATAGCTTCCAGCATTTCATAAAGGCTGTCGTGTGAATTGATCCCGTATTCTTTACGTTCTTTGTTCAGCTTCTTGATTAGCGTGTCCCATGTTGCCATGATTGCTCTGGTGTCACCATCGGCCTTCTCGTCTGATTTGGCATTAATGGCTGACATCATGACGACTTTCATTGCTTTACGAAAATCGTGCCCTTCAATTGTATAGGCATCCACGCCTTCATCCAGAAAATTGTCTCCCAGATGCGCATAGAGTAAAAGTATGTGGATTGCTGAAAAATCTAATTCAATTACCGGCTCACCATTTATGAGAATGTACTTTCGCAATTCCTTGGGGCAACCGTGCCACCATGCTCCGTAAATGCGGCCTCCCTGTTTCCAGTCTTCATTACTGAACACCCTGTAAACCCGCTTCTTGGAGAGATCAATCGAATATTCCACGACATTTCTCTTGAGCTTCTTGTCATAGCGCTTCAACTCCTTCAGGTCTGTGTCGGTAAGCAAATCATCATCAAGATCGATGTATGTCTTCTGAAGCAGGTCATTGTACCTAATCAGGGCTTTAGCTGAACGCTTAACGTCTTCTGGTGCTTGAAAATCCTTGATGTCTCTCGCAACGTCATTTTCATCCTTTTCTGTCCGGAATTTTATCACCGCCTCATTCGGATGCCTGGAGATCATCGCCAATTTTACCTTGTGCTTAACGATTAACCGGATAAGTTTCTTTGTGGCCTTCATGCGGGTTGTGTATCCGGCATAAGGTATCCCAGTTACAAGATTACGGTAGCAGATCGCATTTCCGTAATCGATGAAACCTTCTTTTCGGAGCCTGTCTGTAATTGTGACAACGCCCCTGTGGCCTACAAGTATGCTGGCATAGCGGCTATATTTGCCGTATCTGTTCTTGTCGCGTGAAAAGCTGACGTATTGTGTAGGGTCACTTCTCCAGGAGCAATAAAGGTCAAGCAGGGCCATCATGACATAGGGCTTATAGCGTCTGTCATTCAGGCCCAACAATTGGCGAAGTTCGTCACATGCTGCGTCAACTTCAGTTGCGGTACTCCATCTGTATGGGTCGAATAGACGGGAGTTTTTGTATTTGTCGCCGGGATTACACATAAGCTACAGGCATATCGATGTTTTGTGGAATATTGCATGACACCAGATCTATCGGTGGTGAAAGCAGTGCTTCCCGTTTTATCGGCTTTGCTGAGAACGTTATAATTTCAGACTCATTTCGATCAAGTTTTACGGCGAGAATCTGACGTTTATCGACTGTGGCGGTTACGAGGATGGGATCGGGGACTTGGTATCTATTCAGGAAAGGAAACTTGGCGGCAATGTTTTTATCCAGGCTCCAGGAAGCGCCATTTTTGTTTTTCTTACCGCAGCCACGGTAGATAGTAACGGTGTCAGGAAGCGCCTCATATGCTGTCAGCTCATCTGCCGACATCATCCCCACTACTGGACCTTCTTTCGGAAGAAAATTTTTTAAGATTTTGTGGTAAGCAAAGATATTGTCACAACCAGACCAGTTTTCACCGAGTATGCGAAGCCATGTCCTAAAATCTAAGGGTGTGCTTCTGAATAGTTCGAGAATTGCCCCCATTAACTCGTATGAGCTGCTATGCAAAAGTATTTCGTCAGCTTTTTCGTATGTCATTGTTTTATCTCCGTTCCATGTAGTTTTTGACCTAAGTCTGTTTTCCTGTTTATTTTGAGAGGAGCACATGGCTCCTCCCGTTATGTCATATTCAGTTGTTTTATCGAGCCAGTCTCAAGGTAAAAAGGCTTGGATCTTCAATCACAACAAGCTTTTTACCGCGACTGGAGACAGTAAGCTGACCGAATACCAAAATGTGAGCACCGGCAATCTCCCTTGGACTTGTAATGTTGTATCTGCGATAAAATTCTTCGATAAAGTGAACATCGAGAAGTGCACTTATGTCATTACGGCCACCTGAATTGAAATAAAGTGCGTTACCGTGCCGTTCTGCGTCAACAAGTTCACCCCAAAACCCATGGTAACTGTCAACGTAATCTGCTGTTGCTTCAGTGAAGTTTATAAATAATTCTGAGACAGCATAATCACCTTGGTTTTCAATCTCAATCATTTGAGTGGACCTCCTGAAATCATCTACATCAATAAGTGCAAGAAGTAATGACCTCAGACCTCTGTATGTATAATCTCTAGGGGCTGTACCGCCGCCTTGTTGCCCTATATGCCCCCCATGATCCGCAGATCCAGCAATTGGCTGTGTTTCTGTATTGGTTCCTGTGGTTCCTACGTTAAAATTCACAATAATTCTCTGACCGGTCGTGAACACTCCGTCATCACCATTGCCTTCAGCATTTGTGTTGATCGTATGAAGCAACGTTGCTTGCCTACAGTCCTCTGCGTGTGTGGCAAAGAAGCAGGCTTCACGACCATCCCGGCCTTGGCGTCTGAAGAACGCCTGGACTCCGCATTCGATGCAGGTTAAAGCACTTCTTTTAATGATCATGTCAGCTGTCTGACTAAAATCTGTTGCGTTATATGTGATATTATCCAGCGTACATCTTGCCATTCTCATTCTGTAACCTCATTTCTTTTGGTATTTTTCTGAATCACTTCTTTAATGGAATCCTTCCATGCCACCTTGGGCAATCCGGTCATTCTTCGAACAAACTGCATGATGTTGTCGTCCTTATAAAACTCCTGCAACTCAGTTGCCTGTTGGGCCACTTCAGGGTTACGGTGCTTTACATAACTGCCGATCTTGAACATTTTGCCGAACCAGATATCTTCAGTGATAAAAGGCTCAACCGCGTAATATAGCTGTTCAGCCCCTTCGGCATTCACCAGCATGGGCTCGGCACTGACGCTGGTTTTGAACCCCTGTTCAAATGCGTACTGGAGGCACCACATACGCTCTGATAGTGACGGTGCCCCCGGCTCCCACACTTTCAATGCATCATCATCCAGTCCGCCGATGGTGAAACGAAGGATCATGGTATCCCTGAAGGATGAGAATTCAGAGCAGATTGCCTCAATTGATTCACGGTGAGGCTTCGATACAAGGATGACGGTGTTGCCTGCCTTGAGGATGTTGTAGAGATGACACCTGTATGCCTGAAGGTAGGTGCCCGTTATGTCGTGAGATGTTGCGAACATGATCGGCTCAGGGTATTTTTTGCATTTACCGGTTTTCACATCGATCAACTTTTCATCACGCCACGCTTCCTTGCTGGCAACACGCTTAAACCGTGTCACCGCAATTTCTGAGGCATAACAGTAGAGACAGCCGTGTGAGCAGCCTTCCCCGATATTGCAGTTATATCCAGCCCATTCCCCGGCACCTTTATCCGAATTGATTTTTGTAATTGGATTTTTGCCGGTGGCCGTCCGGTTAAATTCAGTAACTTCATCCTGGAATTCTGGTGTGGGTGGCCTGAAGGTTTTAAGAGCCTCGTGACGGATCAGGAGTGACATTGCCAGACGCAAAGCCTTCTTGCTGGCTTGGTCATACGAGTACTGCAGTTTGTCAACGAGGACAGCAGTTGTTGCCGCAACGGTGTGCAAGATGTCCTGAAGACCGCTTACGCTCTTCTCCAACAATACCCCTCGCTGAACACCAGCAGTGGCCTTAAGAGAGGAGAGGCGTAATACCTCTCCTTTGCTCACGATCTTTTGCCCTTGCGGAGTGGGGATTTGAAATTTTGCTCTGGCGATATACTCAAGCATTGCCAACCTCACCAAAATCAAAAGTTTCAAGTTCAGGTTCACCTACATCCACTACACCCGTCACTGTTTTCAGTAACTTAAGCTTAGGTTTTGATGCTGCCGGTGTACCTGTTACAGCCGGTACCGATGCGTTTGACTCTGATACGCTTGAATTGGAGAGTAAAATTTTCACGCCGTTCTTTTGGCGATCAAAGTAGTGATACGTGATGCCATGCTCCTGAAGGGTGGAACGCAGCAGATCCAGCTGGCCCCTCATATTGTGCGGCAGCTTCGGGAAAGTCTTGTCTTTGGCATCTTCGCCAACGATCTTCTTGAGCTCCTTGTGGACCTCAGAGACGGCACCAAGGTAAGAGGATTGGCCTTCCATCAAGCCTAAGATCGACTGACAGAGAACGTTCTTTTCGGCAACGCTTTCATTCTGGTGTTTGACGTTCCGGGTGAAATCGTCCAGAAACTGGTCGCCACTCTTGCCCAAGGCGACTGCGATGGCATAACCCCATTTGGCGAAGTCAGCCAGACGAGGCAGTTTGTCTATCTTTACGTTCGGATAGATTGCCATGGCCTTGACGATGGTATCGAATATGCCGCCAAGTATTCTGGGCTGAGCCAGATTGAACGAATGCCAGAGATCTTGTTCCGGCCTTCGGTTTTCCGGAGCAATGCGCTGAAGTTTGATGATGATTGCACGGTCCATCAAATCGGCGTTCACTATTGGCAGCCTGATGCTGTTGATGATGACCACATGGCGGAACTGCGCAATGTTTTCACCCTCGTCCGTGTATAGCTGACGGTAAGATACGCCGCCTCCGGTGCAGACCTGGCAGAAAATGTCTGACACTCTCTGCTCAATGATGGAAATATTATCCAGAACGGTGACGTACTTCTGGCGGAGGGTCTGAATCAAATCGCGCTCGTTCTTGGGCTGGATGATGCGCTCGGTAAGTGTCGGGTCAATAAACCGGTTGAGGACATTGCAGAGGAATGACTTGGACGAACCCTGGTCACCGCAGACAGCCAGGATCGGATGTGCGATGCCTGCAATAAACAGACTGATCAGGAATACCAACATCAAGAGCTGATCCTCTTCCGGTATGGTCAGGAAGTTGAACACCTCCCAGGGGTCGCCACCTGTTACCGGTTCGACCTGGGACTGCTGATGCTTGTAGCGGCGAAAGAGTGGAAAAGCCTGGACGATCTCCCAGCCTGAAGGGGTGATCATCAGTAAACGCTTGTCGCAGAGGTCGTAGTACAATGCACTGTCTTTTTTTGCTACTCGGTTGAACATGCTGATCTTAGGTGCGTCGAATCGAGCCTTCGACTCCAGGACATCAAACACATCTTTTATATTTTTTTTTAGAGGCATACGTTTTTTTATCTGGTAGAAATGGTGCTTAATGAGCGCCACGACATGTTTGCTCGGTGCACGGAACGGAATGCCTTCACAGAAGAAGTGGGGTTCTGCCAGATCGTCGCTGAAAAGAGTGATATGCTCATCGGCCAGTTTATTAAGAAGGTCTTCTTCAGACATCTCTGTTTCGAGTGTTTCAGCTAATTCTTCCACTAAGGCGAGAAGTTCATCATTGCTGGCTGCATTACCGCTCTGAAGGTTCAGCTTGATCGCCTGAGCCAGTGCGTCTGCTTTAGTGTTCCCGGCCTGAAGGTATTCAAGAACTGAATCTCGAAGTGCCGGTGACTCCTTGGGAGTGTTTGGTGAGAGGTCGGCATTATTTTCCTTTCCTTGCGCCGCCTTTACTTCCTGCATACTTGGATTTTGGTCGCTATTGACCAGAGGCTTTCTCTGGTATTTACGTTTTTGTGCTGACATTGTGCCCGTTTGTGATTTATCCGACATATTTTCTCCGGTCTTGAATTGTAGTTGGTGATATGAGGGAGCCTGTTGCACGCAGACCCCCTCAGTAATCTAAACTTCGCTTAGTAATCCTGTGTCAGAACCGTTTTCTGTCGCTTCTTCAGGAATGTTGATTTCGTTGTTGCCTAGTAACTGGTTTAAAAACAGGGTGCTGCCAGAGTTCATGATTTGTGTTGACACACCCGACAGGAGTCGAATTTGCGTGATTAAATAAGACTTGTTTCTCTCGCAAAGCTTGGAGTTGGTACATAGATTGATCAGTTCATCAATGACATGGTTGAGTTCCGTGGCTTGTTGTACGAAGCGCTCAACATATTCATTCAAGTCGGTATCTTCCACACGCTCAAAAGCCTTGTGATATCCAGGGACGCAATTGTCACAATGATCCATTGGATGGTTACAGGTTCTAATCAAATCTCTGCTGTGACATATTTTCATAATATCGCCTTTGTAATTTTACTGTTGGGAGGAACCCGCTGCAGTCAGGACCTCCTATGATCAAGAACGTTCTATCTAATTACCCGGTGATCAGTTAAATCCCGGCTCCGACTACATTAGACTCAATCCAACGCTGGACATCGCTTATACGATATCTGACCGCTCGCCCAATTTTAATGTAAACCAATTCTGAGTTGCCTCTGTGTCGTGCCTGTTCGAAATATGCTTTGCTCATATTCGTCAAGTCCACCACTTGCTGCTGCGTCAACAACCTATCAATCTGATCTGCCATGTTGCTTCCTCCTTTCATAATATCGCGAAGCCATTGCTGGAATTCAGTTATATGCAAAGCAAACAACTGGCCAAAATATCAATAATTATAGCTATTTACTGGTTGAGGTTGCTATTTTTGAGTGGAGTTTTGCTATTAAAAAGTGGGACGTTGCTATTGGAGGGTGAGAGTGTTTATTTGCAGTAGAAGAGTAAAAAAGAGGATTGTGAAAACAGGTAAAAAACAGCAGTTTTTGCCTCATATGGGGTACAATCTACCTCATATGAGGCAACACTGAGTGTTGCCGGTATAAACCTATGATGTATGCCCTGGTAATTTGCATTTGATTTTCAGCCACTTATTATCCCAATAACCATTTAGCTTGTAAACTCGCGTGATCGCCACATCATCAGTTTTCATGGCAAGCTTGACTGCCTCCTTTACATACCCTTTTAGGGCCGTTTTGGTAATTTCAGGATATTTTTCCAGCAGATCTTGACTGATTTCGAGATAAACAGGGGACTCAAGCTTGGTACTTATGCAGGTACATCCCTTTTGTATATTCAGCAATGCATAGTATGCCGCCTGGACTTTGGCATAATTTATTTTGGGACGTGGGCCGCAAGCGTTTTTTGCTTGTAGTGTGCCTGATATACATTTGTCCTTACGAGCAGATTCAATTATATTTTCTGCTTTATTCAGTAGTTCTGTAACGATTCCATTTAACTTAGACGAATTTGTGACTAAATGCGTAGCTTGCTCTTCGCTGTCTAACCATTTTTTATGTCGCTTTGCATAACTTATTACTTCTGCAGAAACCAGAACGGCCTGCTGCAAATTGATTTGTTTGTTGTGCTTTTTTTTGAATAAAAACGGAATAGCAGCCAACGAAAGCGGCGCCAGAGGAGAGATCATTGTTAGTGCCGAGGAAATTACCGGTGAGGTTGAAGCAATTATTCCGACGGCTGCAGATGTAACATACTCCTTCGGTATACTGCTCCGTCTGGAGGAGACATCTTGAAGCTGCCTGTCTTGTAAACCTTTTTCCAGAAACGCTATATTTTCAGTTATGCATGAATCAATTACATTATCATCAGTGATAATTTTTCCACCGACTTTACATAAGTGAACATAATATAGTATTTGTGCCGCAAGCGTAAAAGGCCATTCCTTTTCCAGCAAATGAGCAGAAACTAATTGTTCCAAATCTGCCTGTGAAATCATTCCGGTGGACACGGTGTATTACTCCTTTTGAAGCTTTTATAAATATTCACATCTGCCAATTTCAAAATGTGAGCTTCAGAAAATTCTCGTCTTAACTGAAACAAGCCAAACTCGAATGTTACGGGTTATCGAAGCATGTTTTTGTTGTAATCCATACCGATGGGACCCTACTTACGTTCTGCAGCCAATAGATAAACTTTTTCTACCGCTGCGTCAATTATTCCTGGGCAATCGTCCTCCAGTACTCTGGCTTGTAATTACCATGTTCATGATATTTTCTGATTGCTCCATTGCCTTAACAAAACAGCACAAAAACCACACCAGCCAGTCAGTGACATCAATGGAACAACTCTGTGTCTTTTCCAGAATATTGTAATAACTCTCTCGATTGGTCATGATCTGAGACGAAAGGCTGAAATATCGGCCCGGCTGTTTAGCATCCTGAGCCAGAGCCATATCTGTCAAAGCCCTGGCAAGACGACCATTACCATCATCGAACGGGTGAATAGTAACGAACCACAAATGCACCAATGCTGCCCGGACAATACAACCAACGCTTCCAAGACTCTCATCAAACCACATAAAGAATCGCTTCATCTCACCATCAAGCTGTTCTGCAGGCGGAGCCTCAAAGTGGATCTTCTCCCTGCCTTTAGGCCCTGAGACCATCCGCATCGGCTCTTTACCGTCACGCCAGCCGCCAACCTTGATCTTGTAATTACCGGAGTAGCCTGATGGGAACAGTGCCGCCTGCCACCCCCATAAACGTTCTTGAGTAAGCGGCTTATCAAATTTTTGTGTAGCATCCAGCAACACCGAAATAAGGTCATCAATCCTACGATCCAATGGCATCCCTGCAGAAGGTAACCCCAACCTGCGAGCAACAGACGAACGCACGGAAAGTGGATCCAGCCGATCTCCTTCGATGGCAGAGGTCTTAATGGCCTCCTCAACCAGAATCTCAGCCTGGACAAGATCATTCAGCTGCACTTCGAGACCGCTTACTTTACTGAGAAGTTTGTTTTGTCGCAGGCGACACTTTCCGAGCGGCAACACGAGTTTGCCTGTATCCCAAGTCAGTTTAGGCCAGCTTTTATTTTGCCAGATGTATCTTTGCATTGGCCACTCTCAGTTATTTTACTTACAACAACACCCGGTTTCATCAACACAAAATACGCTAAACAAATCTGAAGTCACTACGGTTCGAATTCAAATAGTTCATTCGAACAAATCGGTGTTTTTGATGCAACTTATTGAAATGTCCAAACAAACATTTTTGGGGGTAGAATTGGGGGTATATGTTTCTGACAGCAAAATGCTGATACTTTATCCATACATGATCGCTCGCATTTTTATTGGTTCACTTCTTCGCCGGCTGCTTTGTCAGTCATCAGCTCAAGCAAGCGTCCACTTATGCGCTCCATCGGTCCACGAAGACGGTCTGTAGTAATTTGGAGATATCCGCCGGTCACATCATTACCGTCACTATGGTTGAGCAGTTTCTTCAATGCTGCATAAGGAATATCCAGGCTCTCTGCAACAGTAATGAACGTTCTACGCAAATCGTGTTGTGTGAATTCTATTCCTGGCACAATGCTGTCAGCGTTCACAAGTTTCTTGGCCTCCAGCTCCATTGTTGTTGAAACGTCATTCAGAGCCAAGCAGGTATGATCTGTTATATGTACGAAATTCCGCCTTGGATCCTTGAGATGTGAATCCTCCGCCACTCCAGGAAAAACATACTCGTTAGTCCTGTATTTCTGAAGCTCTACAAACAAATCATGAAGAAATCCGCTCATTGGCAAAGTATGGGGCTGACCATTTTTTGTGTTAACAATCGTGAAGGATTTATCCTGCAGGTCCACATCCGCCCATTTCATATTTAACGCTTCGTTCTTGCGAAGTCCGGTAAAAGCAAGTAACAGGAGGTGACTGCTGACAACAGGGTTTTTGAGATCATTTACCGCATTGAACCAGGGCTTCAGTAGATGGGGCTTTATAAAGGTACGCCGACGCTCAATCTTGTTCCATTGTTTCGTTTGACTCAGGCGATGTGCCGGGTTTTCAGGTATAACATTCTCGGTTACAGATCTCGCAAAGTTGTAAATCGCTCGAAATGTACGCATGGCAGCGTTCGCTGTAGCTTTACCATTTGTGCCTGAGATGTCTGAATGACGGCGAGCCACCATATCGCAGGTAATCTCAGCAATCGGCTTTTTTTTCCATGAAATGAGCAGACGATCGACATGATCGCTATACATGGAAACGGTTTTCGGCTTTAATCCTTTACGTGTTTCAAGAAACAGTTCAAATGCTTTTGCAAAGGTAATACTTCTCGTCTTTGCCTTTGTCTTTTCAAGATTGATATCAATTCCCTTACGGATATCTGTTGTTGCATCTGCAGCCATTTTTCTGGCAGTATCAGCACTGATTACACCATGTCGCCCCAATGTGACGCGGGAAAGCTTACCGTTAATCCACTTGCGCACAAAATAGCTCTTTGACGTCGCTGATACACGAATACCGAATGCCGGTAACTCACTGTCGTAATATTCATCCTGCTTGCCTTTTTCAGCGGGTGGGATTTTCTCAACGACCGTCTTGGTCAACTTGATATTCTGAGCCATATGCATCCTCCTGAATAAATCTCATAGGGTACATATAGGGTACAACAAACATGAACTTGAGTCAAACACCATGAAGCCTGATACAAAATTAAATCATCTATTACAGCATGTTATACAGTCACATGAAAGTGAGTACAAGCCATGTTTTCTAACTCGAAATCAGGTGTACGGCAACGTACCTAGGGTTCGAATCCCTACCTCTCCGCCACTAATTATTCAGTATTATCAACTGGTTATGCGGTTCTGCCCCCCGACTTTCACAAGAACTTTCACAAAGAGAGTTATAATGATGGCGCGGGGGCTTCTTTTTGGCCTCTAAAAAATCCTTCCCGAAATAATTGACAACGTCCCAAAAGTCGCATTCAAGATCCTCTACATAATTTCCGTAGGTATCGTAAATCATCCTCTTACTGCCATGTCCCATAAGACTGACCAGACGTAAAGGTTCGATACCGGCCAGCAGACTCCATGCTGCAAAGCTATGGCGGATACTGTAGGGTGGGCGATAAGGTATGTCGCATTTATCGATTGCCGACTTCCAAATACGTTCGGTAAAATTCTCCCGTAGATACGGCGTGCCATCCGGATCGGCAAACACATATGGGCTTTCGGTTCTTGCCATGGCCGCATCGAGAATCTCACGAATTCTGCTGGTTACAGGGAATTTCCTTGGCCGGTACTTGTTTTTGAGAGAATCTTTCTCCACCTTCCGGACAATCGATCGTTGTAAAAAAATGTATCCATCGTGAATGTGGCTGCGCAGCAGGCCTGATATCTCTGAGTGAATCATGCCAGTGAGCATCATCATTTCAATCATTGGCCGGTACCATTGGGGTAGGCAACCTGAGCCACAACCGATTCAACTTTGGACAATGCAAGAGTTGACACGCGACTTCGTTTTTAACACTGAGAA
>JAFLLC010000217.1:0-25762 GCA_019162745.1 Deltaproteobacteria bacterium
GAGCCTAAATATAAGCAGCTGTTATTGTTTGATTAAACGTTGGGACACTAATGATTTTTAATATTTTTTATGGGTTGATAATGCCCAAGGGTCTCCAGGAGCTTTGACTTGACTTCCTGTCGTAATTCATCAGGGGCAATGACTTCCACATCTGGTCCGTATCGGAGGATATCCAGAATCAGTTCCCGGGAATCACTGTAGGGGAGACAAAGTTGATAGGAGCCATCATCCAGCCAGCTTTCCTGCTGGTCGGGGTGCCATTTTTCGGCAGCAATCCAGCGGGCGCGCTCACGGGTAAAACGAAGGGTTGCCATTTTGTTAGCTGGGCCGGAAAAGATGCCAAAGGCACTGGAGTAATAGCTGTCCAGTTGTTGGTCGTCTATTTCGAGAGCTTTTTCTTCGAGGATATCGAGGTGTTGAATACGGTCGAGGGCAAAGGTTCGAAAATCGTTACTTTTATGACACCAGGTATTGAGGTACCAGTTTTCTCGGTAGTAGATAAGCCTTTGCGGGGAGACTATGCGGTCCGAAATAGTATCATGGGCACGATCAAGATACTGAAGATTCAGTTGGTATCGTTGCAAGGTGGCGTTGGCTGCGGCATGGAAATTTTCTGATGGACAGGGATATAGCCATCATGTTTTTTGTCGTAGCGAACCGGTGCCCCCAGCTCATCGCGCATTTTTTTAAGAATCCGTTTAATCGTTGGCCAGGAACATTCCATCCGGGCCTCCAGGGTACTTCTGGAAATAGGATACCGGTGGGATAAAAAGAGGGCGTGCAGGGTATAGATGCGGTCAAATTGATTCATTATTCCAAATTATACGTAACTCACCAAATAGATATCTGATGTAAATTGTAAAAAAGAGGCTTCTACATGTATAAGATTCCAACTGGCTGGTACACAAATGGAATGTCGACAAGAGACCACATTTGAAAATATAGGAACAGTCAATCTTTTGAGCCGCCCCCATCGACTTCTATCATATCCATTATCTCAGCCTGGAACGCCGAATCCTGCATGAGTTTTACCGCAATTGCCTGACAGATTGCCCCGGCAGGACCATCCACATCACCTGAAGCCACATTAACCGAGACTCCGCCATCCTCTCCGACTTCCAAAATAAGTGCAGCCTGATTGTTTTTTAATTCCATATTCAGCGTTTTGTAACCTCACAACCACCATGGTTGGTTTGATGTGCCTAGAAAAACCTTGTTTTGACGTGCGATATAGCCATTTTTTATTACACTTTTTTGTACAATAAACGAAAAGGTTGTACAGGGGGTGTGCAAATTGAGAGCAAACAAAAAAAGGGGTTAAGTCATAACGACTTAACCCCTTGATTTTGTTGGTGCACCAGGAGGGATTCGGACCCCCGACCTACGGATTCGTAGTCCCTGGGTTGGTGAAATATCTAAAAATATCTATAAATATTTATCCCGCTTTATCAGTAAGTTATTATTGACTTTCCACTCCGGTCGTTGTATCTATTAGTCTTAAATAGTCCCTATTTTACCCAATTTCATCTAACCGGCATCTAACCGTTAGATGGAGATCCAGCTCAACCAGGAGGAAAAAAGTCATGGATAAAAAAGAGAAGTTCACTGATGAACGTCTTGGCAAAATTAAACCGGCCCCGGCTGGCAAGCGGGAATATTATTATGATCTGGCCACCCCCGGCCTGATGCTGGCAGTAACCGCCAAGGGCACCAAGACATTCATGTTTCAAACATGGAGCAAGCTCAAGTGTCGATCAGTAACAACCACAATAGGGCGTTATCGTACTGGCAATTCCGGCGTTGGCGTGTCGCTGGATGATGCACGGATTGAGGCGGCAATACTGAAAGTTTCTGCTAATGCAGGCAATGACCCGCAGGCAGAGAAAAGAGAGAAGCGCGGCACCTTGACCGTGGCGGCGATTCTTGACCTGTATATCACTGAGCATGCCATTCCTCATAAGCGATCTGCAAAGGATGACCAGGGGAAAATTCGGCTGCACCTTAAGCCGACATTCGGCACCAGGCGCGTGGATGAGCTTACCCCCGAAGCTGTACGATCCTGGCATACAGGATTGACAAAGACCATGACCCCGGCGGCGGCAAACCGGCACCTGGCCTTACTGCGATCCGTTTACAATACCATGCTGCCAGATTTGCCGAACCCATGCAGAGCCACCAAGATGTTCACTGAGTATTCGCGGGATAGGTTTTTACTCCCAGAAGAGATTGAACGTTTCTTCCAGGCAGTAGAGGAAGAACGGCAGGTTGGTAATCCGGACATGGCCGACTACATGCTGCTGAGCGTATTCATTGGCGCAAGGCGTGCCAACGTGCTGGCTATGCAGTGGAGGGATATAGATTTCAATCGTGAACAGCTACGGATTGCCGGGCAGGATGCAAAGGCCAAGATCATCCTGCTTGTTCCATTGGTTGGTGAAGTCCTTGAGATTTTGACCAGGCGGCGGCTGACCGCTTCCAGTGTCTTTGTATTTCCCGGCACTGGAAAGACTGGTCATTTGGTTGAGCCCAAAGGCGCATGGGCAAGGTTAAAGAAACGGGCGAACCTTGAGGATGTACGCCTTCATGATCTGCGGCGAACCATGGGCAGTTACCAGACCATAGGCGGCGCGTCAACGGCCATTGTCGGTAAAACCCTGGGACACAAGAACCAGGCAAGCACGGCCGTCTATGCAAGAATGACCCTTGACCCTGTTCGTGAGGCAATGGAGAAGGCCGTGGCACTGATGAAAACACCAGTGGAAAAGAAGGTGGTGAATATCACCGGCGGGAAATAACCATCTTGACTTTGCACTATTAAATAGTACAATACCCCTATGCAATGGACAGTGACTTACAGCCGGAAGGCAGCCAAACAGAGGCAACGACTACCCGTTAAGGTTCAAGCAATCCTTGATGCCTTGATCCTGGATATTCAGAATAACGGCCCTGTTCGTGGCAACTGGTCTAATTACTCCAAGCTATCCGGCACGAATCACCATTGCCATTTAAAAAAGGGAAATCCCACCTTTGTTGCAATATGGCGGGAAGCGAACAAGGAAATAAAAATTGTGGAGTTTACCTATGCAGGCACACACGAGAAAGCCCCCTACTGAAACGATTCATTTTATCGGCACCAAGGCAGCCATTGAACGACTGCGAAAGCTGGCCAGCAAGGAAGGGTTGGTAGAAGCTCATGATGGCATACCAGCGGCAATGCTGAACCCAGAACTCGAAAGCAATCCGGGCGGCGTGTATCTGCGTGGCATACGTTACCGGGAAGACCTTACCCAAGATCAGCTTGCGGCCATGACTGGTATTCACCGGCGGCATATCTCTGAAATGGAGAATGGGAAGCGGACTATCGGCAAGGAGAATGCCAAGAAGCTGGCCAAGGTGCTGAACGCTGATTATCGGATGTTTTTGTAACACCTTTTCACGGGATAGGGTAGCTCCCGAAAAGCCTGGATAGTCCACTAGGTTTCCCGTGAATTTTTTGGACTGCGTAAAGGACGAACGCAAATGAAGAAGATAGACCCCTCGAAAGTTCCTCTGATTCCAGATAACCCGGACGTACTTTCTTCCACTTACTCATTTTCCGAAGACACCGTATTCAAGATCAAGGCGCTGTTTCCTGAGATCACCAGTAAAAAGATAGATGCCATGGCTCGGTTCCTGGGTGAGCATATCCATATCAGTCAGATCATGGACATGTCACCTGATAAACCCCGGCCCGATATGGGGTTAGTCGCAAAAGAGCTGCATGCTATCCAGGAAGCGGTTGAAACGCTACAGGGCCTTCTGAGCAATCCAAGCGATACGGCATCGGCGGCATTGTACCAGGCGTACACCCAGAATAAGAGCGCACCAACGGGGATCACTGACAGAAGGTTTCCGAGACTGAAGGATGTTAGCGTGGTGCTTGATGCTTTCAAGAATTCAATGCACTCGAGCAATGAAGTCAGGGGTCTTGTTGAATACGGCATTAAGGTGAAAGCATGCGGGGGGAAAACTAACAAAGCGGGGCGGCCACCAGGGGGCACTGATTATTATCCATACATTTTGCTGGATGGGCTGAATGAGATTCTCTACCCTGATGGCGGAATGATGGGTCAAACTGAGGGTGTCAAGCTCGGGGAGATTCTGGGAGTCCCGGAACTTCTGACAGAAAAATATATCAAGAATTGGCGAAAAATGATGCTATCTCCTCGGGACGAAACAAAGGTCGAGTATGAATCAGATCCTTTTGAGCCGGTATAAATGAATCTATCTTATTGACTTTACGCAGGACTTTTAATGATTTGATATAATAAAAAAACTTCCACTTTTATTTCTAGCAAAAACAGTGCGTTACAGGGTTCAGCCTTATGGTTGAGCCCTTTTTTATTGCCATTTTATTGACCATTAAAAGTCTATATTGCAGTATTATCAATAACTTATCAATATGCCACCATACACAGAGCGGCAAGCCAAGGCAGAATCCTTCTTCCCTGATGTCGTTTGAAATGAAAAGGAGTTTCGTATGGAAAAGATGATTGCAGCAATATCACCATTGGTGATGACGGATGTTGAAGCAGCTCAGTTCCTTGGAATGAGCGTGCATACACTCAGAAAGCACAGGACGTTGGGGATCGGCGCTAAATATTGCAAGCTCGGAAGGTTGGTGAAATACCGGCTGGCAGATTTGCAAGATTACATCGAAAAATCAGCAGTGTCTCGATGATGATGGAGAACAAAGAAAGGGGCTGCCCCGAGTGTCCACCCGTGAAGCAAGCCCCTCAAACCAACAAACTGGACAATAACACTCCTTTATCAGAAACACAAGCCAAGTATTGTCTGGCAGTAGCTGGTCGCGCCTGGTGGGAACGTCACAAAGCCACAATGCTGGCCCGTGAAACGGCTAGGCAGGCAGGTGAGGTGTCCAGATGAGATACAGGACTCAATATCTGTTACACCTTGTCGCATGTCTGGCAGGATCAGGCGCGGCCTTATGGCTGTACCTTGCCGTGATGATGGCGGGAGGGCTGCTATTATGACCGAAAACCAAAATCTTTTCTTAGAAGCAATCCGGCAAGAGGGGATGACACCACCGGACAACATAGAGCCGGGGAAAATCTTTCGTTTCGCTGGAGCTGGCAAAGCGAATGGAAACCGGGCTGGCTGGGGAAAACTGTTTGCTGATGGCCTGGGCGGGGTTTATGGCGATTACTCCAGTAATCTTTCTAAAACGTGGCAGGCTGAAAAATCCAACACATCCACCCCTGAAGAAAGAGCAGCTTTCAAGAAACAAGTTGAAGAGTCAAGAAAGCAGGCTGAGCAGGAAAGAAAGAAATACCAGGCAGAGCGCGCGATGGTTGCCCGGCAGATTTACGAGAAGGCAAGCGGCGATCCTACACAACACCCCTACGCCATAAAGAAGCATTTGCCCCTTGGCGATCTGGTACATCATGGTGAATGGTCTCAACGTGGCTGGAGCGATGCCCTGCTGTTTCCGATCTATTCACCCGTTGGAACTATCACAAGCATTCAGGCAATCAATACAGATGGCACTAAGGATTTTCTTGCAGGTGGACAGATAGGAGTTTGCTTCTATCCTATCGGAAAAATACGAGACACCACAGGAACCATCTATATTGCTGAAGGCGTGGCTACCTTGGCGGCAGTCTGCCATGTGACTGGCTGCCCTGGAGTAGCGGCCATGAGTGCCGGGAACCTTGAAGCAGTCGCAAAAGTAATAAGGTCGATTGCCCCGGATGCAGAGATCATAATCATTGCCGATGACGATCAGAAAGAGGACGGCAGTAACCCCGGAAGAGATGCAGCCAGAAAAGCGGCTGATGCTATCGGTTGTTCCTGGGCAATTCCCGACCTGGGCAAAAAAGCTGACGCCTGGGACGTGTGGCATGAGCAAGGCGCGGATGGTATCAAGGCCATGTTGGATGCTGCAACGGCTCCAAGTGTCACCAAGACTGACAAGAAATATTCTATAGAAAGTTGTTTTGGGTCTTCACAGTCTTCATCTTCTTCATTATCAACTACTTATCCTTCACTGGGTCTTCACCAAAATGAAGAAGTCCTTCACTGTTTTAAAAATGTTCTGGTTCAGATTACCGAAGATGAGAAACCTCGTTTAGTCCCTGAGTCTGTGGCGGCTGAAAGAATATCTCAAGCATTGGATGGGCGTTATGCTTATGACGTGTCCGGTTCGTGCTGGCTGAAATATGGCGGAAGTCGGTGGTTGAAATGTTCACAGACCGAACTTGATACGGAAGTAACAACATTGTTGTTTGTGGGGGCTGGTCAGCTCGGGTTCAGAAATGCCTATCAAGCGGGAGTGGCGGCGTTGCTCAAGAAAGGTGGCTGGAACAGATTAAAGGAATCACCCCCCGGAAAGATACCGTTCCTGAACGGTCTGCTTGATCTGTCGAGTAAAACACTGGAGATGATTACTCCAGACAATGCTTTCACCTGGGTTCTACCATTCGAGTATGAAGAATCTGCACATTGTCCCAACTTCTTTGATTGGTTACTTGCGGCGGTGGACAATGACCTGGAGACTGTCCAGCTGCTTCGAGCGTGGATCAATGCGCTCCTGACAGGGAGGCCAGACTTGCAAGTGTTCCTGCACATCATCGGCCCGGCTGGCACTGGCAAGAGTACCTTCGGGCGGCTTGTCTTCGTTCTTGTCGGCAATGAGAACGCGACGACAACATCATTGAAACAGCTTGAGACCAATAGATTTGAGGCAGCGAATTTTTACGGTAAGCGGCTTGTGGCAATCGAAGAGGCGGACAAGTTCGGTGGCTCGGTGAGTGTCTTAAAATCGTTGACGGGACAAGACT
The DNA here is from genome assembly GCA_019162745.1 of Deltaproteobacteria bacterium. GTDB lineage: Bacteria > Desulfobacterota > Desulfuromonadia > Geobacterales > Pseudopelobacteraceae > JACRCG01. The sequence goes on from JAFLLC010000217.1 coordinate 6,840, forward strand.
TCTTGCGGCTGGAACGAAAGAACGAGCAACAAAGTAGTTCATTCGTTTATGGCGGTCAGACAATCATGATGAGCAATGAGCGATTGGCAACGACCGACTATACAAGTGGCATTGAGCGAAGGCGAATAACGGTAGAGTTTAAGAAAAGGATCACGGCAGAAGAGAAGGCAGCATGGCGAGACCGTGGGGGGGAGGAAGTCATTATCCATCAGGAAGCCCCTGGAATAATCAACTGGGCCTTGAGCCTATCACGGGATGAAGTCACTGAGATTTTCAAGACGATGCCGGAGCGGGTGCAGCGTGAAAATTTAGAAGCTGCCCGGTTCAACAACCCGGTTCTTGATTGGATGATGGACAACTTGATACCAGATTCGGGCGCACAGACGAAAATAGGGACTAGGAAGAAAGTCAGAGATGTTGATGGTTCTGATGCCTTTGAAAAATCAGATGAATTTTTATACCCAAATTATTTGACCTGGTGCGGTAGATCAGGACGAGAAACTCTTTCCTTGCAGAGGTTCGGATCAACACTTGTGGACGCAGCGAATACGATTGGCATCGATGCAAAGAAGCTACCTCGCCAAAGTGACGGGATGAAAATCATGGGTTTACGGCTGAGAAAACCATCAGAACAGTCACTTCATGAAGAAGTCCTTCACTCCAGTGAAGACCTAGTGAAGGATAAGTGCTTGATAATGAAGAACATGAAGACCGTGAAGACTATAAATCAAGTTTCTATACAAGAAGACGATTTTGGTCATGGGCTGGATGGGCAGGAGGATATATGTCTTCCTGCTGGGAAACTCCTGAAAGCATGTTCATCAAGTTCATTAAGTTCATTAATCGAGCCAAAGCATGAACATCATGAACATCATGAACTTGAAATAGGAAGTTTGCCACCTGGAGACATATACGCAGATGATGCCGCTGAGGATATAAAGGTGTCGATATGAACGCAGTCGAAATAATGAATCAGCTCAAGGCTGATAATATCATCCTGGAAGTTTCCAATAATGGCAGACTGGACATTTCAGGAAACAAGAAAAAAATAGGAAAGATACTGCCTTTTATCCGGGATCATAAAGCCGAGATCATAAACCTTTTGAGCAAAGGTAGTACCATCGCAGAGGAAGCGGAAGTCACCCGGCATCATGGGCTTGACCCCGGCAGGACATGGAAGCCGAACAACCCTTTTGTCTGCGAGTGCGGATTCAAAACCGGATGGCTGCGTGATGGAAAACCATTGTGCCCTGCATGCGATGGAAAGCACCCGGCAAGCATGCCAGAAGGCGCAAGGCTGAACGATAACAACCAGGGCATACCATCCACCGGCCCCTGCTTGATTTGTGGCGTGCCCTTGGATCAGGACGGACGCGATTGTTGGCACCGGGCATTTCACATGCAAACAGTGAAGCCACAACCAGAAGCCACCGCGCCACCCCTGAAATCTGAGGGCTGCGAGGACAACTCAAAACTGAGTCTTCCTTATGACGATCCAGAGATGGATGCAGCTTTTAACCCGGCAAAAATGACGAGTCAGATTTCACCCGTGGCTTTATCCTGGCTGGCAGAAAATCGGGTCCGGTTAAAGGATGCCGGATGGACTGGCCGGGAACTGTACCGGCGGAATAAATCAAAAGGTATCTGTTGGTGCACCCTATGGAGTGAGCCATTCATTAAGCCCTATCTGCACGAGACCGGCGTTATAGAATTTGAGTGCGTGATTGCAGGCAAAGACATTATCCAAACAGCGCGACCAATGCAACAGGCGCGGAAACTCCAAGGAGATAAATAAAATGAGCTACGATAAAAACGAGTGCATCATATCTGGCAAGGTTGAAGGCTTTACCATCGTCAACACGAAGACCGGAACCCCGATGATAAAGTTCCGTGTCTGCTGCAACAAAGAGCAGTTTGTGGTTGTGGCCTTCAAGGAGCTGGCTGACGCTACACGGCTTAATGATGGCGATCCTGTATCAATTACCGGAGCGATCCAGACAACGAGCTGGGAGGGCAAGGATGGCGTGAAAAGGTATGGTTTTCAGATCATAGCCAGCAGGATAAACGACAATGAGCGGGAACCCTTCCCCAAAACGGGGGAGTCGTCGGCACCAACAGCGAAGCCAGGGAACAGGGCACCGGTTCAACCTTACACTGGAGGGCCTTTTTAATGGAGCGAATATTATTCGGTAGAGAAACAAAGCTCTATACCCTATCGGCATCATGTCCCGGATGTGGTGCTGGCCGAGGGCAATATCATAAATACGGTTGCCCTTTAGAATCCTGTCCTGAGTGTGGCAAGAGATTGATTAAATGCACCTGCATGGTGCTGTCGATAGCTGACGAAATGAGGCTGACAAAGGAACTGTCAAAGACCTTGACCAGGGAGCAGGTTCTATCTATGGCCGATCATTCTAAAGCCCTTGACCGAACCTACGAAGAGAAAGCCGGTTTTTCCTGGATATGTGAAAACGCACCGCCAATATTGCAAAAAGAAATGGAAGAGATGGCCCTTGAGATTATCGGAGGCACCCGGCATGGAGATAAGATAGTCGTGCCATTGAATAGGGCTGCTGAATGTCTGGGAGTGAGTGAGGAAGAAGCGAGGCCGATCATGGATGAGTTGCAGATAGAGAGCTGTTTCCCTGGTTGGGATGAATTTACGGGAAAAGCGCAGTGACCAGTCAGATAGTTAACAGCGGGATAAATCGACTTTAAAAAGGAGAAACTGACCATGGCGAATCTATATGAGTTGCTCCAGCTGCATGGGCGTGAAGGTGATCTGGAAATGTTTGAGGTCTTGGAGCAAGGCGGATGCAGCTTGCGATTGATCCGCAGGGCCCTTGAAACAGGATGCAATGAAATTGACCAGGATGACTTTATCTTTCATGGCACCGATCCGGATGGTGATGACTTTTAGATAACGTTTTATAACGCTCGCAGGATGCCAGAATGGGGGTGAGGCTTGATGATTGAGGCCTTGCCCCTATGGTTGGTCAGAGTGTAGGTTATTGCAGGTTTTAAAGGCAAATGAAAATCAACACCCGGATTCAGCAATGAGTAAGTGCTGCGGGTCAAAAGCAAAAGATTTCAACACGAAGCTGAACAAAATCAACACGAAGCTGAACAGGATAAGTGAGGTTAGCAAATGTTTACATCGGACGACGATTTCATGGCTCTTTTGCAAAAAAATATCTGCAAAATAAGTGAACACGGAATCTGAGGCATGCCGGATGTTTGCCCGAGTAAATGAGTGGCCCGACGGTAAACTGGGAAAAATTTCTTCGATTCGATAAAAGGAGGGATCAATGGGGAAGCCGATTGCAGAAGATCAGGACAAGATTGATCTGCGGATTGTTCGGAAGGATGGTGGTCTTGCTCCTGGTTCATTTGGCAAGACCGGGGAAATTTGGTTCGGCATCGGAGGGGATGCTATTACCCTGAGTTATTGGAACGGCACCCGTGGTTTAGGTCAGACCGTGGCAATCAAAAGAATTCCCTGTCATCTTGGAGGAAGCAGAGTATCGTTTGTCTGTCCGATATGCGCCCGGCAAGTAATGGTCTTGTATGTTGGCGAGAATGATTTCAGATGCAAGGCATGTGCAGGAGTTCAATATCTCACGCAGACGAAGCATCGACCGGCCCGGCTGCTGCTAAAGGCTGAACGTATCAGATCAAAGCTCCAGGCATCAGAGGATGATCCGACATGCAAGCGAGTGGCGCGGCCCTTGCGGATGAAGCATGAAACCTTTGAACGGTTGAAAAAAGAGGCGGTAAGAAATTACCGGCAGGGTCAGAGGTTGCTGGCAAGGTAAGCATAAAGCTAAGCAGCAAAAGACAGTAAGGTTGTAGTAAGGTTAACAGTAAAATGGCAACAAGATTGTAACAAGATTGTTGCAAGGTTACCCCAAGGGTTGACGCCAATGATGTTTCAAGAACATAACGAAAAATAACGCTATATCAACAATTCTCAGAAGAAAGTTAATGTTGAGAAATGTTGAGGTTTCGCTTGATAATGTTGTCAAGCAAACGTGTGCTGGCTGCCACCCCATGACGGCAAGGTTACGGCTAGGGTACGGGAAGGTTGCGGGAAGGGTCTTATCTCTTTTCAGCCATTGGCGAAAGTTGGATAAATGGTCAAGATAGTTCGTATTGATAAACTTATCACCATGCAGGAAGGACAGCGAGGTTACGGCGAGGGTATGGCAACATCTAGGCACGATGGCACCACAAGGTCACCACAAGGAGAGCGCAGTTTTGCGCTGTCAGATATACAAGGGGACATGCGCCCAAGGGTATAACGAAACGTTACCCCCCATAGGTACAGCGACGGTTACCAGGGAGCTTGCCGCACGAGTGAATGAAGGTGCAGCGGCTGGGGATGTTGTGAGTGCAAAGGCTTTAAACGATAGGGTTAGGACTAGAGAGGGAAAGGATTTTAAAAACGCTGAAAGCGATAATAAACCAGAACCAGAACCAGAACCCAAACCAGAACAGAAGGAGGAGCGAGGAGATTTGCGCTCCCCCTGTTTTGGGGGCGGGATAGAAGCCCTTGAAAATCAGGACTGGTAAATTAGGATCAGGCATTGACGAGACCGCTTTCCTTTTAATGAGGGAGGCGGTTTTTTTATTCGGGAAGTTCCGAAAAAAAAGGCGCGGCCGTAATACTGATTTGTACCAAGATTGACCAGTCCCATCTAACCGGCATCTAACCGAACAAAAAAGCACCTAATCCGACGTGGACTAAGTGCTTGATTTTATTGGTGCACCAGGAGGGATTCGGACCCCCGACCTACGGATTCGTAGGCCGGAAAAACGGTTTTTGATCTAATGATTTCAACAGGTTACGTCTTTTTTTTTCTTGCTTGCCATGGCCTAAACGCGCCTAAACGCGCCTAATATAGCGTTCTATTGATCATAATGATCCAATATGCGCGCCTCAGTCATCTAAGGCATTTACAGCCTTTCGATCAGTTGTTGGGATTAAATGTGAATAAATATCAGCCGTAATCTGGATAGAGTGGTGACCGAGCTGCCGTTGAACGTAAATAAGTGGCTGGCCTTGCGCCAGCATTAAAGACGCATACGTGTGCCGTAAATCATGCACTCTCATCTTCTGCAAGCCAGCCAATTCAAGTATTTTATCAAATGTCCTGCGCCGCCATGCGGTCGCGTCTATGGTTTCTGATTTTATTCCAGGAAAAACCCATTCGCTTTTAGCCTCGGAATATCTTTTTTTTAAAACTACTGATAACTGATTACTCATATCAATATTACGGGACTTGCCTGATTTCGGTGTATCAATGATGGTACGCGATTTTGCTCGTTTGACGGTTATCATTGCTTTGTCAAAATCAATATCATCCCATTTTAAGGCAATTGCTTCACCTATTCTCATACCTGTACGAGCAAGCATAAGCGCCAGTGGGTAGTGTTCCGGCTTGTGTTCCAAGAAAGTGGCAAGGAGCTTTGTCAGCAACTCTCTCGTGAGGAATATGGGCACCACGTCAGATTTATGCGCCATTTGATCCCTTGTGGTGATTCTGCCAAGCCTTGTTGCTGGATTCTGGTCGATCTCGTCAGCGTCAAGGGCCAAATCTAAGACGTTTGATATGCAAGCTCTGAAATGATCTACAGTGCTGATGGATAGGCCAGCCTTAAGCTTTTGTCGAAGAAAGTTTTTAATATCCAGGCGATTAATTTTATCTACAGTTTTGCTTCCAAAAACAGGATTGATATGCTTTTTCAGCATGGATTTGTAATCAGCAAGTGTCGAAGGTTTAATGGTTGCATTTGCTATGTAAATTTCACCGTATGTTGAAAAGGTCTTTGCGAAGTCGTCATTGTTAAGCTGAAATGTTCCCTCCAGAATGCGCTTATTGATTTCTCTGGCCGTTAAATCTGCTTGTCGCTTATCAGTGGCAACAGCAGATTTCCGATGTCCATTGTGAATGACGATTACATACCATCGGCCAGAGCCCTTAACTTTTTCACGGACTGTTGCTGACATAAATAACTTTTAATTAACCTCGTGTCCTATCCATAAAACTTCGCCAATCAAACTGAAGTTCCCAGTATCGACGGTGTATGGTGGATAAAGTAGCGAGTTCTCGCTTGTTGCAATCAACGCAGAGCCTTGGAGCGATAACCTTTTGACCTTAACAGTATGATCTTCACGAAACGCATATGCCTTCCCATCAATAATGTCGGTGAGATTGTTTTTGGATAAATTAACCAAGACAACATCTCCATTATATAAAAATGGGTGCATAGAATTCCCAGTAATCTCAAATAATGCCATCTGGTCAGGATTTCCGTACTTCATCAGGAACTCTTTGTGAAACATCATGTTTGATTCAGTAAGGTCTGTTTCCTGAAAAGAACCATGATCACCAGATAGTCGTGCCACAAATTTTGGAACAGAAATAAAAGTTGTTGTGTTTTGATTACGTAAATAACCAGGCCGATCTTCTTTGGCGTTTGAAGATGGTGGAGACAAGTTGGCGTCAACACTTGACTCAAAATGTTCTTTTTGTGTCAAATCCACAGTTGGAGGATAAAAATCATCAGGTTGATTCCCATTTAGTATCCATTGACCAAATGCCAACAGCTTTTCATAGTTCCAACCAAGTCGATCCGCAATCCTTCTCCGCGTAGTTTCATCTCCTTCTCGCCTCCCCGTTACATAATTATTCAGAGTAGTTGTCCCTATATTGAGACTTTGGGCGATCGCATTTTGTCTTATTCCTTTCGTGGATAAAACATGTTTGGCGGCGATACTGAAGATTTCCTTTATGTCAGATTTGTTTTTTTCCATTCACGCATTATACGCATTCTGCGGATAAAAATAAACAACCATTATGACGATTTTTATTTACATCTTTTAAACAGTATGTGTATAAGTTGATTTAAATTCAGTGATTAGTGTTAATTCAGTAAATTTTTAATAGATTATTCGTAAAATGTGTATTTTCTGGTTGCTGGACATGAAGAATTTTGAAGAAAATTAAACAAATCGATATTGCGAATTTTGTTGGCATGTCCCCACAAATGATAAGTGATTTACGGTTGGGGCGACGAACACTTTCAAAAACTAAGGCAAAGAAATTGTCACTTACAATCCAAATCCCGTTTGAAACGTTGGCGTTATCAACTGGTGAGACACTTTATCAGTGGCTTGCCCAAGCATATTTAAGATCGTTTCTCACGCAGAGCGAGGATGAAGCATGAATGGGATCTATCTAAAGGGAATACCAGGCTTACAACTGTATCTTGGGTGTGGAAAAAGAGTGGTGCTGCAACTGATGTCTGATGGGCTGCCACGAATAAAAATAAATAAACGCACAGTTTTGTTTCGCTCTTCCGAGGTTGATGAGTTTCTAGAAAAATATAAAGAAATGGCAGATCTTAAGTTGATAGATCGATTGTTGGGGGGCTGATGAGCGGAATGTGTTTTGTGAACCCAGATAAACAAAACTTTTGGCCACTGGCCCAATCCTGGGTGCAATCCAACAGCGTATTAATATGGTGCATAGCCGCACCATATTATCGGTACATGTCATGCGACTCAAGCGATTTGGCCGGTGAAGCAAAGCTTGCTGTTTATCAGGTAATTTCAGTCTTAATCGATCAAAACAAGGACCTGTCATTAACGAGCAAGTATTTCCGTATTGTCTTCCGCACCAGATGTATCCAGATGGCCGCTGGAGTTTCCTTAGCTAACAAGCAACACGCAACCGTAGAAATTCAAAAAGAACAATCCCCTGAACTGGATGCACATTTTGCTCTGGATGAATCAGTCATCTTTAAAGCGTTGTCCTTACTAACCGATCGGCAAAGGCAGGTATCCCTGTGGATTCTTTCACAGCCAAAACCTGTCAGCTTTGCCACTATTGCCAATCATTTCGGGATTCATACCCAAACTGTCAGAAACATTTTATCCAACACTATCAGAAGATTGGAGGCCTATGGACATCACAGAATATGCGAAGACGTCTAAGATTCCGTTTAAAACGCTACGCTGGATGGAGAAGATAAGAATTGTCAGTAATCCGTTCACTGATAAAGAGCTTAATGGGTTGGAACTGATCGAAAAGGTCTGGAATAAACGAGATTTTTTACGTCCTCAGTTAAAACTGATGGATGTAAAAACAAGAAAAATACTCATTGGCACCTGCGGTTTGGAAACAAAATGGGAGCGCTATGCGTACACTCGATTCATGAACCTGGAACCAGGCCAAAGAATTTTTATGAAATACCTGATACCAGAAATTGAAATAACTTTCCGGTTCAAGATGTCACCTTTTAATATTTTCAAACTTTATCAGGTACGAAAAAGAGCCCATAAAGCCAAGGAAAGAAAATGCAAAAATCCGCAAAACCACCTCACGGAAAACCCGAATAATGACCCTGATAAAAGTGAAATTGTAGTTACGAAATGACCAGAAAAAAGATGCGACAAAACCCAAACTAAAAGAAAGAAACAGTAGTTTCTTTAATGCGACAGAAATGATGACTCAAGCCAAAAAACAAACTCAAAAAATCATCCTGATTATCGGAGCATTTTTTATCTTCTCCAGTTCGGTTTTTAGTCCAGCCTGGGGGCTTGAAATCCGGCAGGATTTATACAGCTTCTCACCTGTCATCAACACACCTGTACAAATTCCAAGCCATCAAACTTTTGTCATTGAAAGACAAGCATCATTCTACCCCCGTCCAGAATGCCGCCCATTCCCTGTGGTTTATTTTGACCTGGGCAGCGCATGGTTATCTCCCGATGCCGGCAATAAGCTCCTGGTAGACCTTGGAGATTGTTGTGCTTCCTGCCCTCTATATCTCACCGGTTACACCTGCTCGCTGGGAATGGAAAGTAAGAATCAGAAACTCTCCAAGCATCGGGCCGAGGCGGTAGCAGCCCTGCTTCGGAAGAATGGCTACAAGGTGGCATCAACGGAAGGAGAAGGGGTTCTTTACGGCAACAACTATGACGGCAACCGAAGAGTGGAGATACGACTTACGAAAAAAGATTCTTTGACCGGTAAGTTTTAACGATGGCTATGCGCCAAAGTGTCTCCTTGCAAAACCTTTTCTATTTACAGGCCAGACAGACCATTTCTCCCCCCGAGAATTTATAAACCGCACAATCTCGTGCAACAACTGCAACAAAAGGAAACAATCATGAAAAAGGTCACCTTCTTTGCCATCTTAACCGTTTTACTGCTCCATACAGTCAATGTCTTTGCCATGGCCGTTCCTGCGGCTGGTTCGTTTGCCTATGACCTGTACGATATTGCGGTCACCCAAATTTTGCTTGGCCCTATTGGATTTGTCGCAGGAGTAGCCTCAATGGTTTTTGCGGCTATCCTTGCTATCCGGCAGATGATCCTTCCTGCGGCTGGTGTTGTCCTTGGCGGCGCATTTCTGCTTTCCGCTGATACCGTCGTTTCATCAATCGGCTCTGTAATCATCTGAGACCATAGAGGCTGTAGACAATGATTGCCAGAAAGTTTCCCCAATATCTGTCTAAACCGTTCCAGGTGTTGTGGTTTGAGGTGGACGAACTGGTTTTGTTCCTCTTCTTCCTGACCTTGGCCTTACTCTACGGCAAGCTGATGTGGCTCATTTTTCTGGTGTGTCAGTATTCCTATACAAAAACCAAACGCTCTCAGGCACGGGGATTTTTGAAACATGCTCTTTATGTTTTTGGGCTGGTCAAGATGAACAACTATCCCGACTATTTTCAGCAGGAGTTTCACGAGTGAAAGCAGATATTTTTGTACAAAAATCCAGTAATTTATTCGTTGAAAACCGACTGCTTAAATTTGCTGTCGGGGCAATGGCTATAGCCGTCTGTTTTAATTCCCTGATGGTGTATAGGGCCGTTAAATATCAGCGTACCGTGCTAATTCCGCCCGCTATGACCGGCACGGTTGAGTTCGTCCAGGGCAAGCCTACTGAGGGATATGTCAAGGACATGAGCCGACGGATTGTCAATCTAGCCACCACCTATTCCCCACCCACAGCCAGAGGTCAGTTTGATGATCTGCTGTCTCTCTATACCCCCGAAGCCTATCCCGAAGCATCGAGAAGCTGGTATTCCCTGGCTGGCCGGATTGAAGAATCACAAGTCAGCTCGACCTTTTACATGGAGAAAATCATCTTAGGGGAAAACACCATCGAAATGTTTGGAAAATTAGTGCAGTTCGCCGGGAATACACCACTTGAACAGGCGTCCAAAACCTATGTGGTGCAATATCGCATTCGCGATGGTCGTTTTGAGATCAGTGAGTTCAAAGAGAAAAACATCAGAGCCGACGCAGACAGACTAAAAGCAGAGGTGAAAACAGAAAAGAATCTCACAAAAATCGCAGATGCAAAAATGAAGATGGACAAGCAAGCGGAGACGGAAACGAAATGAAAAAAATATTACGGTTAAGCTTGTGCTTGCTTTTGGCCGTATCTTCGGCTCAAGCCGATGATACGGATGTCTCACCAATTGTGGTGGAGGAGCTGGTGATGCAAGAAAAACAAGAAGGCCAACCACCTGTCCCACCAGTCCCAGAGGAAAAAAAATCTCACGATCTGAAAGACCAGACCTCTATCCTTCCCCCACAAGCGCAACATTCCACGGTTATAAGAGAGCCAAAACCAATAAAGCCTGCAAAAAAATCAATTCCAGGAAGTGACCCTTTTGACAATCCCACGCCGGTCAGCTTCATCGCCCCCGAGGTGCCTACTATCGTTCAGTTGTCCAATCGTGACATCAATCGGATTGTCTGTTCCGGACCGATGAGTGATCTGATTTTTTCTGAGGAAAAAGGCGTGACTGGTCAGTTCTCCGGCAACAATGCCTTTATCAAGTTCAGGGCCGAGGAGATAAACGGTCTGCTGGTCTATGCTGAGACTCCCAGCGAGTTGTTTGTTGTCTGCAACGGGGCGGTTTATACCCTGATTGCCGAACCTCATGAAATCTCATCTGTGACTCTGCATCTGGCAGCACCGGCAAAGGATGTTTTTAAAAAGAATATCGACCATTACAAAAACATGCCTTTGGAAAAACAGGTCTTGCAGATCATCAAGGAAGGATATGAAGGCGGCTATCCATCGAGCTACAAGGTTTCAAATGCTGACACCCTGATTCCACTATGTGGTGATTTAAACGTCAACCTGATGCAGACCGTGGATGTAGAAGGGGTTGGATTGCGATTGAAGCAATTCAAGGTTGCCTCAACCAAAAACGAGCCTGTCGAAGTAGATGAGAAAACATTCTTGTCGCTTGGCATCAGTGAATCCATCCTGGCCGTGGCGATAGAAGATCATATTTTGACAACCGGAGAGGCGACCAGGGTGTTTGTGGTTGAAAAAAGGGAGCAATCGCAATGACCCTGAAAGAGAGGTTCAACAACCTGACACCACAAAACAAAAAGGTCTTAGTCTGGTCGCTAGTCGGTCTCGTTATTCTGGGAATCGCCGTGACGGGCTACAATTCCCGCACCAAGAAAAAGGTAGCGGTTGTTGCGGCAGAAAAAAACCAGACCATTCATCTTGACCCTGACATGATTGAAAAAACCATGATCAAGGAACAAGGTCGGCAGATTGATAATCTGAAAAAAAACATGAATGATCTGACGAAAAGCCAGACCGATTTTTTAGCTCTCGAAGAGAAGAAAAGCAAAGAGGAAGAAAGCAGAAAAATAGTTCTTCCCACGCCTGAGCAATTATCCCAGGGAAAACCTGTCCCTGTGCCTGTACTCGACGCAAAAGGGAACCAAGTCCTTAGTGAACAGGGAAAACCTATGTTTGACACCAACCCATCACCATCAACGTCTGGCCGCAACCTGGGGCCATCACCTCAAGGTGGCGGTGGCGGTCGTGGAGGCCAGAAGCAGGAAAAAAAGATCGTCGGCAAGATTGCAGTTGTCTCCAACCAGGCCGCTATTCCACAGGATGACGGTAAAAAAAAAGGACGGACGGTTTATCTCCCTCCTTCTTTTATGGAGGCGAATCTTTTGACCGGTTTCGATGCTGCTACTTCGGGCGGTGCCAAGGGGGGCAACTCCGAACCTCTTTTGCTCCGTATCCAGACCCCGGCAGTCCTTCCGAATGACATCAAGGCGAACCTGTCCGGCTGTTTTGTCATAGCAGAAGCCGTAGGCAGGCTGGACAAAGAACGGGCCGATGTTCGACTGGTGTCGTTGTCTTGTCTATCCAATGAGGGAAACGCTGTTATCGACACCCCGATCAAGGGCTTTGTCACTGACTCTGACTCCAAGGTTGGCCTCTCTGGACGAGTCGTTTCCCGGATGGGGGCATCAACTGCCAGGGCGATCATCGCCGGATTTTTTGGCGGAGCCGGTGAAGCGTTAAAAGCGGCGGCCACCACAACCTCAAGTTCGGTCTTGGGGACGACCAACACTGTTGATGCCTCGCAGATAGGAAAATATGCCGTCGGTGGTGGACTCTCAGAGGGGGCAAACACCTTGCAGGATTTTTATATGGACCTTGCGAAACAGACAACTCCTGTAATTGAAGTGGCTGCCACTAAGAAAATCACGGTCATTGTCTCAGAAGGTAAAGACCTGGAGATTAAAGATAACAAAAGAGATGAATCGTTATGAAATTACACTATGCCATTCTGCCCTTATTGCTCTTGTCGGCCCTGACCTTATCGGGTTGTGGTGGATTAGGAAGAGTTGTCAATCCATACGAAGAGGACTTCCGGTGCCGCACCAGAGATGATGCCGGCAAGTGTATTGACACACCATCCGCCTATAAAGAGGCCAGGTTCCCCGAAGCTGATGACGCAACCACAACGTGCTCCGACGCCAATGGCAATACTATTTCTTGCACTGAAGCTACAACCGATGGGGCCATCACTGTAACGAAAGTTTCAAAGACCAATGCCAACCAGCTAACTGCTCAAAACAGCCGGTACAAGGCACTCACGGAACTTCTGGAAGAACCGGAAAAGCCCATGCTGGAGCCACCCAAAATCATGCGGGTGCTGATGCTGCCCTACAAGGGCGAAAGCGACGAACTGTTCATGACTCGCTATGTCTATTTGAAACTGAAAGATTCCCAATGGGTGTTGACCGATATCAGTGAAAAGCCAAAGGCCAGACAATGATTGAGTTTATGCAACGGGTCTTCTACGGCAATACCGAATACCTGAAACACAGCGATCTGACAAAACTCACCAGGCGGCATCCTTTTTCCGCCTTCCTGAACTATGTCGCTTACGACCAGAGGAATGAAATCTATGTGAATCAGGATAGCAGCTTTGGGATAATATGGGAGTGTTCCCCGTTGACCTATGCAGGGGAGAAGGCGATGAACTCTCTGGAAGGAATTTTCAGGGCAGGTATGCCGTATGGCACCATTATTCAGTTTATTCTCCATGCCGATTCCCATATTGAGCCAATCATAGAACGGTATCGAAACAGCCGCACCAAAACAGAACCAATCATTACCACCAACACCGAGCGAGTTACTGAATTTCTGATCGACGGAAAAAAAGGGCTGGAAGCATGTAGCTTTACTCCGGTCAGGAATTTCCGGCTGTTTGTAGCAGTTAAAGTCCCTGGTGATGCGACAGGTATGCCCAAGCCGGAAGAGCTTGAGGATAAAAAGAAGGTTACGCCGTTGCTCGACATTAAACGGCAGATTAGCGAGACATTAAAAGCGGCCCATCTTAACCCAAGGAATCTGCCACCAGGCAATTTGCTGGAATGGATGCGGCGACTCCTCAATACCTATCCTAAAGGTTATCCAGAGCATAACTTCAATAACTACAGCCCTGATATCCCCATCCTGAAGCAGATTATCAATGCGGATACCATTATCAAGGAAGGAAGCGATTACATTCAGGCTGGGGACAAATACTGGTGTTGCACTACACCCAAGAGCTTTCCCCGTGAAGTGGACCCGATGCAGACCAATTCTCTGTTCGGCGGGATATGGGGTATCGTCTCTGATGCGGATCAGATCAAGACGGATTTCCTCTATTCCTTCAATATCATCAATCAGAAGGGATTAGATGTAACTATCCACGCAAAAACCAATCTGATGCTCAACCAGAAAGGGGTTGGCTCGTTATCTACCCTGCTGCACCGGAAACAGGCGGAACATATGGAGGCCGCCGATGAGCTGGAACATGGGGTCAAATTTCTCAAGATCATCCCCGTTTTCTGGGTGTTTTCAGAAGATGTAGAAAAAGCCAGAGATTCATGTACCCGTGTAAGGCGGTTGTGGGAAAATAACGGCTATGTAATGCAACGGGACAACATGATTCTGAAAATCCTGTTTATCTCATCCTTTCCTCTTTGTCTTTATGCTGACGGCAAGAACATTGAAAACCTGGAGCGGGACTTTACCGCTTCAGTTCCCTCCATCACCCCGTTGCTTCCTGTCCAGGGTGATTTTGCTGGTTCTGGCGGAACCCCCAACCTGCTTTTTACCGGACGGAAAGGGCAGTTGGTTTCGTTGGATTTTTTCGCTAAAGGGACAACCAATTTTAATGTTTATTGCTGTGCCACATCCGGGTCCGGCAAGTCGTTTCTGGTCAACTTCATCGCGTTTAACTATTACGCTTGCGGGTCCATCATCCGCATCATTGATATTGGTGGTTCTTACAAAAAAATGGCTGATATGCTGGGAGCACGGTATCTGGATTTCTGTCCTGACACAAAAATATGCCTCAACCCCTTTACAAATATCATAGAGCCGGAGGAAGAATTAGCCGCCGTGGCGACAGTATTCGCGCAAATGGCATACGCCAATGCAGGCAAAGGATGCGAGGACGTAGAGGAAACAAGTTTGTTTTATTGGGCTGTGCATTGGGCATGGAAACAAAAAGGGCAGGCGGCTGATGCTGATACGGTCTGGGAATTTATGAAATTATTTCCCAATGGCCCTGGTATGGAACAGCATAAAGAATCTGATGCAAACAAAAACCTGATTGAGAAGGCCAGGAAATTAGGCTTTCTCTTTATGAATTTCACGTCACATGGCTCTTACGGCAAGTTCTTTTGCGGCCCCAGCACCTTTGATATTCGCAATGATCCGTTTGTAGTGCTGGAGCTTGAAAACCTGAAAGTAAAGCCTGATTTATACAAGGTTGTCACCATGCTCATTATCAATGCCGTAACGCAAGACCTCTATCTCTCTGATCGGTCACGGCATCGGCTTATTATTTTTGATGAGGCATGGCAGTTTTTGGATAAGTCCTCAATGCTTGCTCCCGTAGTGAATGAAGGCTACCGCAGGGCGAGAAAATACTCCGGCAGTTTCATGATTATCACCCAATCTATTCTTGATCTCGATTTATTTGGTGAGGTTGGAACGGTAATCAAAGACAACTCGGCCTTCAAAATCTTTCTGGAATCTCCTGCGTTTGACAAGGCGAAAGACCTGAAACTCATTGATTATGATGACTTTTCCATGAAGCTTTTGAAAAGCATCAAATCCAATCCCCCGCACTATTCAGAGATTTTCTTTGACACTCCCTTTGGAATCGGGGCGGCCCGACTGGTCGTAAGCGACTATGCCTATTTTATCTATACCTCCAAGGCATCTGAGATCGCCATGATCGAAGAGCGTGTCAGGTCCGGCATGACCTATCATGAAGCTATCCTTGAGATGGTGGAGCTTGGGAAAAATGGCGTTCTCTAAGGACATCGTTCTCATTCTCTGGTTTTTACTCCCGGTGATTCCTGCCTATGGCAAAAATCTTGGCTCAATTGGGACAACCTATCCCGTGGTAGAGACGAACTTGATTGCTGATCTGCAGGGTCAAATCGACCATGCAAAGCTTTCAAAGATCATGGAGGATTACAAAAAGTATAAGCCGACAGATCTTTATGCTCTCCCGAAGGCAACCAGAGACAGGACGTTCCAGGTGGATATGACCTATACCCTTGACCACGATATCCAGGATGAAAATGGCAGGATACTCTACTCCAAGGGACTCTCCTGGAACCCCTTGGAGTATGTCACCTTCCCAGGTGGGCTGGTGGTCATCAATGGAGAAGATGCCAGTCAATTAAAATGGTTTGAGGCATCAGTGTATGCCAAAAATCATCGGGTGAAACTTATGATTACCAGCGGCAATGCAGCCACTTTGATCGACGAATTGCACCGACCGGTTTTTTATCTGAACAAGGTAATGGCAACACGCCTGCAGCTGGCAGCAGTTCCAAGCATTGTGCTACAGGACGAAAAAAAAATGATGGTACAGGAGGTCAAGATTGAAGATAAATAGATATCTGATTGCCCTGTTTCTTCTCATGATCCCCGCTCCTTCCTATGCCAAATCGGGTGTTCCGTTTAATCCGATCACGGATATCCACTGGGGGGAGATTGATCTTACCGTAGAAGGGCCATGTATCTGTATCAAGAAATGGAAGGTAAAGATCGGTATTGTTGTCAGCTACTGGGAACCATTTTTACTGATTGATACGGTGTCCGAGTCCAATTACTCGCCGATGCTCGGCGTTTCAGTGGGACCGGACATTTTACCTGGCATGAATCAAAGCTCTGATACTGCAAATGTGAATGAATCAACCTTTGCCCAAGCCCATGGCTTTCTCCTGCCACTCTTTCCTTTTATCTGCAATCGCTGGGACTACGGTGCCTGGTGGAGTGAGTTCGACCCTACCTGGCAGAGCGATGAACTATCCGCCATCATTACCCCGGAAGCTGGCTTATATGCCAATAAGGCTATGCAGATGGCCTGTATGGCCGATGCTGCCGCCGTTAACATCGGCTGGCCACTTGATGTCATGCCCTGGTGTGTGGGGAGTGGCGGCTCTGCCTATCCCATGACCGGACATGTGGATAATGACAACATCGTCCAGGCCAATTCTACAGTTGCGGCCCGGCTGATCTACAAGATGAACCGGATGTTCATGATCTGTGACCCATCTCCCAAGTGTGGCTGTACGTACACCCCTGTCTGGATCAAGAGCCATTACAAGCTTCACACGGCAAGGCCTGATATCAGAGATACGTATCCCATCGGGAAATCCGCCAAATTCTATGACTCCTTTCTCAATCCACCATTTATGGGAGCAATGGGATCAAACGATGAATTCCTCTGGGTAGTCTACAGGAAGCAACGATGCTGTACCTGCTGCGAATGATATGAGAAGACACATTTTCATTTTCACAATGCTGGTCGGTTTGCTTTTCGGCTCATCGGTGCACGGCACTGAGAACTCATGCACCAGCTCAAGTGTCCCTGAAGCGACCAGGGCCCTCGTGGAAGAGGCCGGAGAACTGGCCAAGACCATGGTCATCCCTGAAAACAAGCACTGGGAAGAAGGGAAAAAGAGAGCTGCAGAGAGTAATGCCGTTTATCGCTCTAAGAAGTTTCAGGAAAAGGTGAAAGGGTACGAAAATTATGAAGGCCTTGTCCCTGGATCCAAGAAGATAATGGAAACGAAGCCGAAAGACATCCTTACTAATTCAGAAAAAATTTACCTCTTCCTGTCCAGTTCAATACCGGAGGCATCGCTTCGTGGGTACATGGCCAGCTTGGATGGTGTAACGGAGATCGTTGCGGTCATGCAAGGGATGGTCGGCGGGATGCAGGATCACGAGAAGATGGCCGACTGGTATAACAAGGTGCTCAAAAATGATCCCGCCTGTCAGGATAGACTGAACGAACAATGCACCAGGTATCAGGTGGAGATCAAGATCAACCCGACACTTTTTGACAGGTACAGCATCAGCGAGGTTCCCGCCCTGGTTTATATACAAGGCGATGAAATTGTCCAGATCCAGGGGGATGTTGGTCTTGTGACTCTTCTTGAAAAAGTTAACCAGGAAGCAAAAAGTCCAGGGGTTAATGGACTTATTGCCAAGATCGGCGGGAAGTAATGAGCGAAAAAGAAGAACTCTATAAGGCAGAGACAACCTGGTTCCACATGTTCAAAGCCATGATTGGCAATGGAGACATTGCCAAAATGGGGCCGTGCTCCTTGTCAGTATATATCGTGATAAAGGGACATACGGATTTCAATACAGGACAAGCATTTCCCTCCTTGGAACATATCAGCGAAAAAAGTGGGATTTCCCGACGACAGGTCATTCGATCATTAGAAATTCTTGAGCAATATGGCTACATCACGAAACAAAAGGTCGGTCGGAACAATGTATATATTTTACGGGAAAAGATTGAGATGAGTGACAATGCCGGTAGGCCGGTCGGGATAGCAACATGGGATTATATCCCAAACAGCATCAATGCGGCCAGAGCCGAGCTGAAGAACTTTCTTCTGACCGGCAGATCCGAAGACCAGATTGTTCATATCAATACCGTCAATTTTAACATCCAGATCAACCAGGGAGGAGGAAACAAGCAATACAATATTGACTCAGATCTTGAGAAAATAAGAGATCCAAAAACGAGAGAATTTTTACGAAAACGGATGGAAGAATCTTTAACTGAGAAAAATGAAACAGTGCTTTAACGGCCAAATCAAGCCGATGTTATATCAATATCGGCCTGATAAGCGAATATTTTGCTTAACAGGTGACTCACAGTCACTAATTGGCCTAAAAGGTGCCAAGCAGTCACTAATCACAACCGGTGACTCAGAGTCACGTATCTGGATTAACAGGTGACTGAGGGTCACGTATTCAGAGGCAATAGGTGACTCACAGGCACCCTAACTATATCTTTAAAATATAAAAAATAAAAAAATGCGCGCACGCACGAGCACATATGCGCGCGCTTTATTATCGAATGGAAAAAATGCACCCAAAAAATGAGATTCTCATGACAAACATTGCGGACAAAAATCCAACAAAGAAACCAAGAACTGCTCCTGGCTATTTGGAAATAATCGCCATCACGATTCTGAGTGTTTGGGGATACGACCAATTTTTTGCCCATAAGATTTTGACCTTTGACCTCAGTGGCT
>JAFLLC010000217.1:25862-30440 GCA_019162745.1 Deltaproteobacteria bacterium
TGGGGATACGACCAATTTTTTGCCCATAAGATTTTGACCTTTGACCTCAGTGGCTACCTGCGAGAGCAAACGGCTTTAATAAAAGCAGGAGTAATGACGGAAGAGCAATTCAAATTAAATCTGGACAGGACAGAAGCTCTCCTCAATGCAGAAGCAGAGAAAAACAATCATGTCATACTCTTAAAAGATGTAGTGATTCGAAATGGCAATGAAATTACAAATAAATAAACCAGTTTTTTATCTCGGATAATGAATAGCTATACCGTTGAGGGAATGAGTGAGCAAAATTTCAAAAAATTGCTTTTTGCTAACGTAATATTAGGGATTATTGGGTTTTTAGTATCTTTTTATGACCACTTAGCCGTATCAGAGGTTGATCACCACGGTAGGCGTATCTTTTTCACAACATCTTTCAGCTTTGAATATTGTGAAGCCACAAGAGGCGACTATTTTGTTTTTAGAGAGAAAGAAAAAAACACCGATAAAGAACAAAGTAAATATAAACCACGTTTTATGGTCGATAAAGTTGTGAGGAAAGTCGGTTGTTCAGAGAGAGAGAAGCTCACTCGGAATGAAAACGGCGAATTTTTTTGCCATGGGTTGTTTATAGGCAAGGCGTTGGAAAAAGACAGTCTCGGAAACCCATTACCCCAATTTCAATTTTCAGGGAAAATCCCGATAGGCAGCTTGTTTATGATCGGAGAAAATCCTGATAGTTATGACAGTAGATATTATGGGCTCATTCAGACAAACAGAATTATTGGCAAAGCTATGCCTTTATTCAAGACAAAGGCAGAATGAAAATTATAAAAAATAGCCGGTTAATTATCTTTCTATCAGGGTTGTCCGGAAAGGAAAAAACCATGGCTATGGTTTTTCTCGCGGCCTTGTTATTGGGGTCATTCCTCCCTGGAAAGTTCATCGTCGCACTCAGCGATTCACTCAATCATCGGCTTTTCTTCATGACAGGATTCAATCGGGATAAAATCAAAACTGGAGATTATCTCGTTTTCCTGGGAGACAAAAACGAAGTTGAGATGCATGCCAAGCCAATGCTGGATAAAAACCTCAACCGGCTGATAAAAAAAGTGGGGTGCTCTCCTGGTGAAATGCTGACCCGTGATGTCCAGGGGCAATTCTTCTGTCAGGGTATTTTTATCGGAAAGGCGTTGGAAGTTGACAGCATGAAACAGCCTTTGCCTCAGTTTCAGTTTGTAGGGAGTGTGCCGGAAAAAAACTACTTCATGATCGGCACCAACCCCCGCAGTTATGACAGCAGGTATTTCGGGTTTGTCCACACAGACCTGATGCTTTTCAAGGCGTTACCGCTGTGGTAGCCGATATGGCCCAAAGAACGACAACGCAGGGCCAAGAACAGGGCCAAGGCTTTATTGTTGTGCTCGATGAGGTGGCTTTTCATGCAAAACCATCGAAATTCAACCTTGGTCTAAGTAACGCTTTTTTTGGTTTGGTTGAAATTAGTAGCTTGCTTTGTTGCTGGCTCCTGATCATCACCATGACGACAAAGGCCCTGGCTGAAGAGGTTCCTGCCCCGAATCCAGCTTTCTATGAAACCGCAAAAGAAGGCTGGTTTTGGTATCATGACCCACCTCCCAAAATGCCAGAGGAATTGGATGAAAAATCAACCATAACAAGAGAGGCCGGGCCGAAGGTCTTCGAGACGAAAAACCCGTTGATGGACAAGTACACCATCAACGACATCTGGAATTTACATCCAGATGAATTTCAAGGGCTGTTGAATGGTATCCAGAAAAAAGCAGTACAGACACCCAGCGAAAAAAACATCCTTGAATACCTCATCATGCAGGATGTCGCCCGAAGAAAGGCTCTGGCGTATGCCAATGCCACAAAATTCGTTACTCAGAAATACAGTGATAAATTCAATATCAATCAGGTTTATCCGACCACGACACCTGGCATATCAGCCAGAGTCCAGGAGCAACAAAAGGAAATCTCCAGCACCATTCTTGCTGCTCGTGAGAATCATGCCTTGCTTTTTTTCGTGGGCCAAGGCTGCGGGTTTTGCGACAAGCAGGCCGCTATCCTTACTTACTTTGTAGAAAAATACGGTTGGCAGATCAAGCCCATTGATATTGGCCAACACACCACTTTGGCGGCTCGGTTTAATATCACGACCACTCCCACCCTTGTGTTGATCAAAAACGGAACTGAACAAGCTATGCCGGTATCAGTCGGTGTGGTCGCTCATTCAGAACTTGAGCGAAAACTATATCAGGCCATCCGCTATCTGGGCGGAGAAACCAAGATAGACACCTTTCAGACGTATGACTATCAGAAAGGCGGCGCACTTGACCCAGGTGCAATTTTAGAGACAGAAGATCAACCCTGGACGGGAAGGTAATAATGGAAGCAAAGCAAAGAGAGCTGAAGGTTAAAAAGGAACCCTTATGAAAAAAATCATATTGTTATCGGCCGTAACCTTATTGTTTTCTCCGACCTTCTCGAATCACATTGCTCAAGCTGGTTGGGTGGATGATTGGTTGGATCAGAGCAACACAACTGCATCCGGCCATTTTGAAGGGCAACAGCGGGGATATTATTCCGCCGGTAGCTTTTCCGGTCGTTGGAAGAGTACCGCTGATTATCCGGTGACTATCGAAGGGCCAAAAGTAAAAAGCGGCTGCGGTGGTATTGATGTGTTTATGGGCGGTTTTTCCTTTATGGATTCTGATTATCTGGTGGATAAGCTCCAGGCCATCTTGACCAATGCCGCAGGAGTAGCTTTTGATCTGGGCCTCAAAACCCTTTGTGAGCAATGCTCCAACACAATTAAAAATTTTGAAGCTCTTTCTGATTCGCTGAACCATATGCAGCTTGACGAATGTGCAGCCGCTAAAGGATTGGTCGGGATCGTGGCCGACAAAAATGGTGTTCATTCAGGCGAGGAGATGCAAAAAAGACTTGGTACTGCTGTCAAAGAAAACAAATTAGTGAGCGGTGTATCGGAAATGTGGACAGATTTGACCACCGAAGAACAAGCAAGTGGCGGTGCTGTCCTCGCCAGTGATGTGCAGTCTGTCACCAGTGGATGTAATGCAGATGTACGAGATTTGTTCTTGGACGGCGATTCGATGCTCGCCAATGTCGGCGATAAGATGAGTATTCCCAGCACTCACGTTGATCTGATTCGCGGGTTGGTTGGTGATCTTAAATTATCGGGAGCGGCAGATGCGTATAAAATTTCTTACACGCCGCCATGCTCGGAAAACAATACCGATTCAATCAAAACCATCGCCAATGGTGATATTTATATCAAAAATGCCGCTGGTCAATGCTCACAGGTCACTGATGGTAATAGGGACATGGGAGCATTTGTAAGGATTCAGTTGACCGGTATAGCCAACAAAATACGCACTAAAGGCTCATATACAGCTGCAGAGCAGGCTTTCATGGACTCTAATCCATTAGCGACATTACCTATCCTCAAAAGTGCTGTCGGCACCAATACAGACGGGGTTACCATAAGCGGTCTGGCCGATATAACCGCTACTGCTTACAGCCTGCAAATGATCTCGGATTTGTATGTTCGGGCGGAAATGATTGCCAGAAAAGCCAGGGAGGTACTGGAAAAAAAGGCTTCTGGCTCAAGTGGTGGCACCGATAAATGTGCCTCTATTATTTTTACGGATAATGCAAGTCAGAATATTTCCCTTATGTTGGATAAAATCCAAGAACTAAAAGTTGGAGCTAAGGCCAGTTATGTCGCTTCAACAAACGAAATGAACGCTATTTTGGGATACCTGGAACACATGCAGAACATTGAAAGCAAGATGAACCAGGAAGTGACCCGCAGGTTCGGAAAAGATGTCGTCGCAAGACTTCAATAGAAAAATTGTGGCTCAACCCTTCACGCAGACTTTTGATGTTTAAGCCATTCGACCAACACTTCATTGACGCGAGATTGCCAGCCATGTCCGGTAGCACGGAAGGCTGAAAGGACACTCTCATCCAGGCGCAGCGACACAGGGGACTTTTTTGGAGCTTTTTGAGGGCCACGAACACGCGGCGGCATGTCGGGATGTAGCATTGTTACTGGTTTCATACCTGATAGAAAGGAACCGGAGAGTGCTGGGGATTCCACAGCGTCCCAATCTTCTTGGGTAATATTATCAGGCTTGTGTTTTTTCATAATATTCTCTCTCTCGTTTATTAGCCCGACGAAGGCTAATTAGGCGAATCATGTCGCCACGGCGGGTATAAATAAGCGTGTAAATACGATTGCCAATACAACCAAGAGCCACCCAACGATCTTCGCCATAGTCGACACGGTTGTCTTGGGACTCAAGGGCCTTTTGCCACTCAAAGCCTTCGGCCTCGATAAAGTCAACACCATGCTTGGCAAGGTTAGCTGCCCGCTTAGATTCATCCCATTCGTATTGCATGACTTTATTGTATATACAAAATAGTCGAAAGTCAACCTATGAAAAAAACCGTTAATACATCTCATGCCATTCTATTTCTGGTGTTTCTGGTTGTGGGCATATCTCAGGCATCACCGGCCTATGCCCTGGACATGGAATACTACACCTATGGCGG
>JAFLLC010000033.1 GCA_019162745.1 Deltaproteobacteria bacterium
CAACATTATAGAAAGTTGAGGATGTCATAACGACATCTAACCCCGAACAACAATTGAAGATGAGGTCGCTGATGAGAATAGAAAATGAGTACAAATTAAATCCTGCCGAAGAGCCAAGTCCAGGATTAACAGATAGGGAAAGCTTCTTGGCTTTAGATTTGATTGTATCCATGTTCACGTTTTCATATCAAAGTGGTGATGGGCTCCAGCAAGTCCTGATCGCTTATGGAAATTCGACTCAGCATGTTTCCAAGGAAAACCTCAAACAATTAAAAAATCTCTCAAGGGTTCTCTTATGACTATTAAAATACAACAGCCTGATGTGTCCGACGGTATCCTGAAGATATTTGGAAAAAAAAAGGCTGTATATTTGCCGGAGAATCCCCAAAAGTATGGGTACTATCAAGTTAAGCGGGAGAATTTTTTTAAAGCATTGTTTAGATCTTCAGCAAAGCCGCTGTCAGAGGGATGGTGTTACATGGATGATCTCCATAAATGACAACCGACAAATCAAAACACTCATATTGCTTAGATAGAAATACTTGCTCCAAATTGGCTGTTTGCGCGCAGGGTCATTCAGAGGTAGATGACAAAAAGAAGCGGTCTGCATTTTTTTGGGTCTCTTCTCTGTCCGATAAAAAAATTGTGATAACAATATTCCAATAGCAGATTTATGATTCTTTGCGACAATGAAAGTTACGAGCCAAAAAAAAACAGAGTGTCGGAATTAAAGACGTACATTTTTAGGCTTTTCGCTGTTTTGGGTGGGTAAGTTGATAAAGCTTTTATGCATAGCAAGGGCGGTGTTGAATATTTACTATCTTCCAGTCTCGAGTTTGATCCATATCTCAGGGAAGGGTAGTTATGGTCGCCACCCTCGGCCATCAACACTTTTAGCGTTAGCTCGAATGTGTCAAGACTGCCAAGGCTGCGAGCGTATTTTAGCGAGCACTCTAAAGGCTTGGTCTTTGTCTATTGGAATGAATACTGCGAAGCATCAGGCAGGAAATGCTAAAGATATGAACAGGAGAAAGGAGGGGGATAGGAAGGTTTAAAAAATGTGTTTTTTTATTAAGATAGAAATGGCCAACATCATCTCCCGCGGAAAATTCGGTCGATAAGAATCCTGAGGCCAAAAAGAATAGCGAAGATGACAATGATCCATGCCTGCCAAGATAAATGGCTACCAAGAAGGTTTACTCCAGCGCCCTTTATCATAGAAAGAAGCATGGGGAGCAAGAGAAGAAGGAGTACGAAAAAAAACACGGTCTTGGGCCGCACCACCCTAAACATGACACCAAATCCGAGGAGTATCATGCCTAAGATGGCAAGTGGTTGAATAAATTCCATGTAACCTGCTCCTCACATTTTTTTTCGGAGAAATACAACAGAAAACAATCTTCAGTTTTTTGATATTTATAGGTTAACCCTATACCCGAATCTGCTTTACCCCCTGTCTCCTCCTCGTTTCAGGACGGCATCGGCCCGCTCATAATCCCTAGATTTAAGGGCATCGTTCACTTCTTCGAAGGCACCGGGACCAAGGGCACTATCCACATGCTGCTGGAGTTCATCGGTTTTCCCATCAAAATAGGCTGCATGTAAGGGGGCATCTCCCACAGTGGCAGAGAGCTTGCCAACGATCTCACGATCGTGCTCGTAGTCGGATACGGGGTGGGGAATCTCTCGGCCACGGTTGTCGATGTTTTTCAATCGGCCGATCTCCCCGGCACCTTGACGGGTAAAGTATTCAGTTACCCCTTCATTTAGTCGTGTTGGCATTTTGCTGCCACTCTTTTGATGGAGCTTCTCATGTACTGCTGTTTCCAGGGTATTCCCTTGATCACGAATAAAGGCCTGGTTGTCCCGGGGGTCATGGTAGCCAACCACCTTTTTTCCCTCCAGGTCAATGTCAGGCGCCCATTGATGCACTTCTTTATCAAAGTCATCTTTATCCTGAAAGTGAAAGTCACGAGAGTTGTCGCCCTGCTTTGCTTCATTCAAAGAGAAGGATTTACTTACTATTTTTTCGGTAATATCCGCCTTTGCAGCCCGTGTTGCCTGTTTCTCACTTTGGCCAGTTTGCCGACGTGCCAGGGCTGTCTCCACTCGGTCCCGTTCGGAGATTGCCTGGCGTTTCCCTGGTAACTCTTGACGTCGCTCAAGACCGGAATCAAGTCTGCGGCCGGTTTCACGCGACTCGGAAACCCTGTCCTGTTTAGTGTTTACTTCTTTCCCCTGCCTACTTTTCATAACCAACCCCTTTGGATAGTCGATTAAAAATTGTCCAATCTCTAAACGAAAAAAGTCTGTAAAAATGATTCCTGCAGGCTTTCACGTACTAACAGTTCGTTCAATTTGGAAATCGCGAAGCATAATGATATTTCCTCTGCGCAAGCGCACTTTCCATGAAACCAGTTCCGGACTGCTTCAACGAGCCGCTGCCGGCCAGCCCCTGTCTCGTCCTGCCCAACACCGGGTACTGCCTCTATGAGATCGAGTAGGGTGTTGTGAAGGCCCGCATCACGACAAAGGATACTGCCTTCGTAACCATAGCGGCAGATGTTCCGACAATAACGCCGACAGAGGGAGAAAGGTGGCGTAGAGCTAGAGAAAAGCGATGAGAAGGATGACCTCGCCAAGGCTAGTCGCCCTTCAATCTCTGGAACAGCGGCAATACGATCAAGAAGTTCTCGAGTCTCCCTAAAGGAGGCCCCAAAAAAGCCCGCTCGTTCTAAAAAATAGCTGGTCATGAGACGGGCTTCAAGGCAAAAAAATCTTATTTCCCCGTCTTCCCCATGAAATGGAGATAAATTGCCAGAACCTCTGCCGCCGCTGATGAGAAGGGGAAAAATCCTCCGAACTGCCGATATTTCGGAACGCTCGCCGATCAATATTTCCGCCACCGCGGTCTGGGCCGCGGCGCACCGGGCCGAGAGACTCTGCCCACATGCCTGACAGTAAGGGTAGCGATGAAGCAGTGGGAGGTGCTTCTGATAAAAACCGGTCAGCATGCGCCGATTCAGATCTGTTGTGGCGATTATGCCACCAGCAGTGCTCACCGGCGCGACCGGGGCGGCAATGAGATAAGGTCGGTCAAAACCTTCGCGGAAGAAGATCGCCTCGCCCTGGCTCAGGGTAGCGGCGTGACGCATCTGCGGTTCGTCCAGGTTCATGGCATGTCCCATGGCCTCGCGCTCTTCCTTGGCGACCAGACGGTGGAGAATCTTCATTCCGGTATTTTTCAAAATGTCCGGAGCAAGCTTAGTGGGAATCTGCTCGGCCACCAAAATTCCTTCCCCGTAGGCACGAACCTCGGAGAGCATATTGCAGAAAGCCTCGACAGCTCTGCCTTTCATGTTGGCCTGGTCCTCGGAGGTCTTTTCGGTGGGCACGTTTTTCAAGAGTCGGTGTGCCTCTTCTATAAGGGTGAGGTGCCTCAGTAGGCCATCGCTGCCTTGGCCTGGTTCTGCCTCATAGTGCTCGTAAATGGCGGTGAGGAGCAGGCCCATGACAAAGGTCTTCTCATCGTCGTTGCCCATGGCCCTCAACTCCAGGACAGTGGGTTGTCGCAGGATTTCGGCAAGCGGCACAGATTCGACAGTATCCAGCATGAGTCCCTTTCCACCCAAACGGAGATTGTTGATCCTGATTTTAAGGGCGGAACGGATATCCATAGCAATACGCTCCTCATACCCGAGACGATTAACCACATCATCGATCTTGTCGTACAGGTCGGTGAGCGTGGGGAATGAGCCACGTGAAAAGCCTCTGGGACTGCGGGAAGAGACAAGATTCCATCCCTTGTCACGATAAATCTCGTAAAGGCACTCCTCCAGCACCTGGGGCATTGGTGCGTACATTACGAAACTTGCGTTGAAGGCGGCGGTGAGGTGAGAGATATGGGTTTGGAGCGGCACCCCTTGGGGGAACTGAAAGGGGTTCAACCGGAAGGGTGACGAGGCTCCGGGTGTTTCATCGCCAAGGGTGAAGACAAGAAGGTTGTCCACCAGACGGATGAGGTTGCGGTATTCGGATTTGGTGGGCTCGATTACCAGAAAAGGCACATGGTGCTCACGCCAGAGGCTGAGAAGGATATTGAAAAGGGTGTTGGTTTTGCCACTGCCCGTAGTGCCGGCGATAAGTCCGTGCCGGGTAAGGTGATCCACTGGTATTCGCGCCTGCCGGTTACTTACTGTATTGGCAGAGACAATGGAACCGACCGAAACAGCCGCTCCGGTATGATCGGCAAGGTCCTGATCGAAAAAAATCTGCTCTCGGAGCCGATAGCCCTGGTATTCCCGTTCGGGAAGACGCATGAAGCTGAGGGCCTCGCGGGAGGTGAGGAGGTTGGTGAAGGATGGAGCCGTTCCGCCGGAGACGCACAGGTGACCCCGAATTGGTTCCGGTTCCGAACGTTCGCCGCTAAAAACCGGTAGGAGCAGGGATAGTCCCACTTCCGTACTTTCGGAGGATAGGAAATAGACGCCATTAGCCCATAACCCTTCCGTGAAGCCAGCC
Organism: Deltaproteobacteria bacterium; assembly: GCA_019162745.1. GTDB lineage: Bacteria > Desulfobacterota > Desulfuromonadia > Geobacterales > Pseudopelobacteraceae > JACRCG01. The sequence goes on from JAFLLC010000033.1 coordinate 4,522, forward strand.
TTCAACCGGTTAATGGTCTTTTCCAGCATCTTCACATAATGGGTGGCGAGTCGGTTTGCTTTCTGAATGTCGCGGTTCAGGGCGCTCTCGGTCACCACCTGAATCTCCCGGGAGCATTGCTCAAACCAGCCTCGTGCCTGTTGACGTGCAAGTGGTTTGCAAAGGACCACATAGAGCCAGTTGGCATTGTCCATGGTGGTGAGCAGGTCATCAATGGACGGGATATGGACTTCCTGCTGCGTCTTGGGTTGACCTTGGCGTCTGGATACATCAGGCACTCCGGTAATGACGGCGCAGGCCCCCCGCGACAAGGTCGGAGTGAAACGGACGGGTGACGGGGAAACAAGGTGCTGGCCGAGCATGCCGGTCACGAGCCCTTGGAGGGCGGCGATTTTTCCGCTGTCGGTACCGAAGAGAATGCGCTTCTCCCATCCCCGAGATTCTATGACAAAGAGAATAGGGGCATCAATACCGTACATAGCGCTGAGATGATTTGTCCCGAGGTTGGCGGTCCTGGGGAAATCATTTAGCTGTTTATCAATGAGAGTCCCTTTCACCTCTATGAACATGGCCGCCTGCAATGCGGAAAAAAGTTCAACTGGATGACCCATTGACGCGCCATCGAGCCAGCCTTTATCTAATAGCCGTATCTTTTCAAAGAGTTCCGCCCGAGGAGGGAGGTCTGGAAAGGGCTGTTGTGGAAAGTCAGCCATGGCGAAGTCACCTTGGGATTGAGTTGAAAAGAGTGCTGCCGTCCTGGGTGAGTTGTGGCAGATAAATAACGCCGGTCACCATGACTGCAAAGAGAGTCGCGAGCAACACAAAAAAGACTGGCCGCCACCCGTTGCGTAGGGATAAGATGCTGCTGCCAGTGGTCCGATCTTCCCCTCGCGAGACTAAAAGAGTGCCTCGTTCATCCTCTCCCCTGCGATTGGTTCTCTGCCATTCACCAAAAAGACGAACCTGGTGCCCGTCGACCAGAAGACCTGAACGTAGAGCACCTTGGAGATAAAAGGCATAAATTCTATCACTGTCATCCCGCACGAGTCCACGATAGACCGTGTGTTGACTGCTTCGCTGCAGCCGGCCAAGGACAAAGACTTCCATAAATTCAAAGATAGCTGTCATCCACGAAACGGGATTGAAGAGACTGGAGAGAGCCTGAAACCCAATAATGGCAAAAGCGATTGAGAGAGCAAACGATGCAAGTCCAAATGTTACAAAGATTGGTAACACGAATATCATCATGATCCCTTTTGAAAGAGTGCGGTACCAGTTAGGGGGCGGTTCCTCCTCGGTGCGCTGTACAAGGGTAACGACACCTTCCAAGGGGACTGGCCACAATGTATCACCATCCGTCCCAAGGTCAAAATTTGGCGGACAATTTGACGGAATATCCCCCCCAGAAGAAGCCGGTGGTGGTTCATGGGGCGGTGTCGGTGGAGCGGTAAGAGGTTGACGGGATGGAATATCTTCAAAGGTGAAAGGCAACGTTCCGACTGTTCTCTCAGAGAGGGATCGATCATGCGTGGTACCGAAGCCCTGGACTATGTCCCGGTTGTGTGGAGTACCTTCCCCGGTGTCGCTGTTTTTCCCTCCATTGTCGGACATGGTGTTATTTCCTTGTATGAGTATGGATGAATTGCATGACTTTCATGTAAGAGAAAACCTCCCTTGCCAATTTCTGATAACGATCAAATTGGCTTCTTTATACAGCCAATTATCTTCCTGTCAGGAATTTTTTTATAGCACTCTTTTCAATGCCAATCATTACCCAGTAACAGCGACCTTTGTATTTTTAGACGCTATATCCAAGGAGAATTTACATCTTTTATCATTAATCCCCGGCTGACCATTTTTTCTCTGAATATTTTGAGAAAACCTCGCGGTGGAATGCCAACTATCACCAATCGGCCGTTTGAGTCCAGCGTCACATCCACCCGTGTTTTGCTTCCACTGTTAATTCGCTCTACCGGGATAGCATCGGTCAGGCGGATGATCCGTTGATTGGCCGAGCCACGAAAGCGGAGGGCGTCACCATTTCCGTCCTGGTAGGGGCCATCAACCAACACATCGCAGCATGTAAGTAGGGTGTCAATGGCCGGTTCGTCGCGTGCGACCAATTCCTCAATCGTGTAGCCTGTGTAAACCCAGGTATTACGGCCATGTCGTTTGAATAGGCCCAGAAGTGTGGCAACAGCTCCTGGCTGATCAAAGGGTTCTCCGCCACTTACTGTAATCCCTTCAATTTCATCCAGTGCAAGATACTCTTCGGCCAAGGCAATTGGATTAATCCATGAGCCACCGGCATGATCCCACGAGTCCGGCATCATGCAACCGGAGCAATGGTGCGTACACCCCTGAACCCACACTACAGATCGTTTCCCAGGGCCGAGGGCGTCGCGTATTAATGGAAATCGGGAGTGAATGCGAAGTGATTGTTGGTCAGGCATTATGGTCATTGCCCTTCACGTTGTACTTGTGCCCATAAACCGGGGGAATGGAAACGATCTTTGAATTGGGAGATGGGGTAACTGGTGAATAACACGGTGGCGCGCAGATGGGGACACTCCCCGTTATCTGATGAATCATATCGGCCATCTGGACTTAGTACTGCCCAAGAGTCATCATAAAAAGAGTAGTGGGATGCAAGGAGATCTCCTGTAGAAATGTTCCAGATAGAAATGTTGTTCTCTCCCACTGACATGGCGACGCAATAGCCGTCAGGGGTAAACGTTACGGAGGCGTAATTGCTCGAAGAGTGTCCCTTGAACACCCTCAAGCATTCACCGTTACTGATATCCCATAATTGTAGGGTATCGTCATTACTTCCCGAAAGTGCACAACGACCGTCAGGAGAAAAGGCTACGGAGTTGACATCATCTGAGTGTCCGTTGAACACCCTCAAACATTCACCGTTGCTGATATCCCATAATCGCAAGGTGTTGTCCCTACTACCCGACAGGGCGTAACGACCGTCAGGGGAAAAAGCTACGGATGTCACACCCAATGAGTGCCCCTCGAATACCCTTAAACATTCACCATTGCTGATGTCCCACAATCGTAGGGTGTCGTCATTACTACCCGACAGGGCGTAACGACCGACTGGGGAAAACGCTACGGAGAAGCAAGCACAACCGTTGGGGGGGATGGGGTACCCCAAGATAACGCCATAATTATCGTGCCCCTCGAATGCTCTCACACATTCACCGTTGCTGATATTCCATAATCGTAGGGTTTGGTCATAACTCCCCGAAAGAGCGAAACGACCATCTGGGGAAAACGCTAGGGAGATGACATCATCATTTGGCCCCTCGAATACCCTTAAACATTCACCATTGCTGATGTCCCACAATCGTAGGGTGTCGTCATTACTCCCCGAAAGGGCGAAACGACCGTCAGGAGAAAAGGCTACGGAGCTGAAAATGTAAGTATTTTTATACTCTTTATTATACTTATTCAGTGGTGAGTGTCCTACAAATTCCCTCAAACACATACCATTACTGATATCCCACAACCGAAGGGTTCCATCATCAGTATGCGAGAGAGCAAAACGACCGTCAGGAGAAAAGGAAACGGAGTTTACAGCACGAAAGTGAGTCTCGAAAACTCTCAAACATTCGCTGTTACTAATATCCCAAAACTGTATGCTGTTGTAAATACTAGCCGATAGGGCATAACGACCGTCAGGGGAAAAAGCTACGGATCTCACCCCTCTTGAGTGTCCCTCGAACACCCTCAAGCATTCACCGTTACTGATATCCCATAATTGTAGGGTATCGTCATTACTTCCCGAAAGTGCACAACGACCGTCAGGAGAAAAGGCTACGGAGTTGACATCATCTGAGTGTCCGTTGAACACCCTCAAACATTCACCGTTGCTGATATCCCATAATCGTAGGGTGTGGTCCCAACCACCCGATAGAGCGTAACGACCGTCAGGGGAAAACGCTACGGAGTTGACAATACCAGAGTGCCCCTCGAATACCCTCAAACATTCACCGTTGCTGATATCCCATAATCGTAAGGTTTCGTCAGCACTACCCGACAGAGCGTAACGACCGACTGGGGAAAACGCTACGGATGTCACACTCAATGAGTGCCCCTCGAATACCCTCAAACAATCACCGTTGCTGATATCCCATAATCGTAGGGTCTCGTCATCACTACCCGAAAGGGCACAACGACCGTCAGGGGAAAAAGCTACGGATGTTACATCAGCGCTGGAATATTGGACTTCTTCTAAGTGCCCAACGAATATCCTCAAACATTCACCGTTGCTGATATCCCACAATCGTAGGGTGTGGTCCCAACCACCCGATAGAGCGTAACGATCGTCTGGGGAAAACGCTACGGATGTTACATGGCCGGAGTGTCCCTTGAACACTTGTAAATATTCGCCGCTGCTGACATTCAATAAATGTAGGTTGCCGCTTTCATTACACGACAACGCAAAATTACCGTCAAAGGAAAAGGCTATAGGTTTAATTGGTAAATAATCACAATGCCCTGTCTGCTGTAGAACAAGTATTGGCTTGACGTATTGAGGAACAAACTCCTCAATGATGCGAACGGCATCCAGTTGGTGGACTCCAAAATTAAGCGCCTTTTCTTCCAGCAATTGCTGGGTTTGCACCGTATAGGTTATATTCAGTTGCAATACCGTTTCGACAACATCACGAAACCGCTCTATTGCTTCTGGTGCGCTTAGTCCAAATGTGATTCCTGCCATTGTCTCACCTCAAAGACCAGTTAACTCCTTCTACTTTCCAGCTTTACCTTTCTGCTTGATCTGCACTTGTTCCTGAACGGTTGTTTTTCTTGGCTGACCTGATGGTGCTGCGCCCTCGGCATGTCCCCAATCAGTGGTTGTCCATTGTATGCCGCGTTGCTCCAGTCGCTTCTGTAACTCACCGATAGCCCCAATACAGCTTATGTCACCTTGAGGTGTGTTAACCTCAAAGTTGACCTCACCGTCAAGAGGAATGGCAATATCAAAATCTCCTTTTCCTGCTTCATCGGGAGTCTGGCCGGCAATCCGCATCGGCTCAGTCTTGTTGCCGGGTTCATGAGTGACATCGAAATTCAGTTCCTGCAGCACCTCCATAATTGCCGCTCCAGTTGCCATTCGTTTATCGTGAGAGCTTTTTGCTTCTGCTGCTGAGCGGAGAGCTTCCGTGAGTTTTTGACGTTCGTTGCGGGCAGGTTCTGTCGCATCATCAAAATGCTCGACTGCCACTGCTTGACGGGCCTGGTCAATGACCTGCTTTGCATGACGACAGGCATCCGGGGTATCAGACCATTCACGAATCAAGGCTTCATCCATTCCAGTCAAGGTCGCATCAAGCACATTGATTTGGGTTTCAGCCTCTGCTTTGCGGCGTTCAAATTCCTTTTGGGCAGCGGCAACTTCCTGCTCCAGACGGACAGCGGCACTCGCGATACGCTCTCCATCCGCAAGAGCAGTATCAAAGCGGCCTGATTCCAGAGCCTGTTGGGCGGCCTGCAGTTCACGAGACAGGGCATCAAGCTTGCCGGGGCAGAATTTCTGATGTGGTAAGTTCTCTAAACGATGCAGTGCCGAACGGCCTTTTTCCAAAGCAAGGGTGGCATTACGGCGTTTTTCTTCAGCTATTCGCCGAGCATCTGCCTCGGCTTTTAAGAGGGATTGTGCTTCATTACGAGTGCTTTGGATCTGCTGCCGAGCGCTTTGAACTGCCCCTTTAGCCTCCCGTGCCTGTTGGAGGGCAGAAGATGCTGATTTCTCCGCATCCTTGCGAACTTTGGCGGCAGCGGCCAGTTCCCGCTCGGCCTGGGTGAATAATTGGGTTGCCTGCTGAGCCCGGGCCATCTCCTGGTGCATATAATGACCACCGGCACTGTTGACTGCTTGCATGGCTCTGTCATATTCTTCCTCGGCCCTGTCAAATGTTCCCCTGGCCTCTTGCTCCTGTTGTTGAGCGCGATCGACTTCATTGTGGGCTCGACTCAGAATATCACGACTTGTCGCAATCGCCGCTGAACTGCTGCTGGCAGCCTCACCGGCCCGACGGACAGCATCAGGGGCAATCCGCCGCGCATCGGAAGAAAACGAACCAGACTCATCCCGCATGGTTGATTCTTGGGCCGCGATATCCCGCACAATGCCTTCCGCATCCCGCAAAATTGATGCAATAGCAGCATCGGCGGCAGAAGAAATTAAATTGGCACACAACCGCTGGCTGCGTTGAGCAATATTTAACTGCGCTACCACATCCGCTTTTTTGGGTCCACTCATAGAATTATCCTCGTTAAATTTCAATTCGTCTTAAATGATTCAGCGCAGACTTATCCCCTTGATCAGCCGCCTTTCGAAACCACTTGATAGCTTCATCATTGTCCGCCCCTACACCTTCACCACGAGAATACAAAACGCCAAGGACGAACTGTGCATCGATATTTCCTTGTTCAGCAGCCATACGGTACCATCTGACCCCTTCAGCTTGGTCTTTCTCTACGCCAATACCGTTACAATACGCTTTGCCAAGATGGTACTGAGCTTGGTCATCTCCCTGCTCAGCTGCTTTGCAGTATTTTTTTATTTGGTAAAGATGGGTAGCAAATTGTGCTTTTAGCCAATACGCTTCGGCTTCTTCTTCACTAACATCATCACATGTAAAGTGAAACTCCCAGTCGCAAACTGGGCATCGCACGGTTGGTTCTTGCAATTCTTCATCACAACGAGGGCATGAGACAGCTATAGGGATAAACTGCTCGTTGATTATAAAGTTATGCCCCATGCTCTCTTTTTTTTGTATGGCCTGCCAGAGCGTCTGATTATAATCGAGTTGGTGAATGCCTAACTCATCTGCCTTGACCCGTAATTTTTCCAACATCCGGTCAGTGAGCTCACTGTTCACCTCAAGTAAAAATCCAGCCAGCTCACTGAATCGTTCCAGTGATTCAGACGTAGATAATCCAAAAATAATGCCTGCCATTTTGCAGCAACCTCGAACCCATGAGAAATTGATATAGTTTGGTTGTCACCCTATTGGGATGATTTCACTTTCAAAACATTGTTCGCGGCTACGCTTTTGCCAAAGAATATAATTGCCAAGGACGCACTGGTAACCCCTTTTTTTAATTATGCCGCCGCCTGATAATAGTCACTCTGTTTTGGGTAAATATTTCTTTTTCCTGTGTCTTAGGGGGGTGAAGGTATTTATTAAACAGTCTACTGCGAATATCGTCAGCCACCGCCTCATTTACGGTTGAGCTAGGTCCTTTAAGATCATACCCAAGCTCAAGCAGTTTCTCAGTTAGTACCTTAGAAGTCATGCCAGCCTCTTTAGCCAGCTCATACACCCTTACTTTTTTGTATGCGAGATTCGTGTTTGTGGCCTGAGCATCTCCCTGACCAGCTACCTTACAGGAATCTTTGATCTGTGAATCATCATCGGCAAGCTGTGTGTTTCGCCAATATACCCAATAATGGTCATTCTTCTCTTCACTAATACCGTCATCAAGGGAAAAACAAAACTCCCAGCCACAGGCCGGGCAACTAACTGTTGGTTCATGCAATTTTTCATCACAACGAGGGCATGAGACACCAATAGGGATAAACTGCTCGTTGGTTGTAAAGTCATGCCCCATGCCATCATTTTTTTGGATAGCCTGCCAGAGTGTCAGATTATAATCAAGTTGGTGGACACCTAACTCATCTGCCTTGGTCCGTAATTTTTCGAACATCCGGGGTGTAATTTCTTCATTCACTTCAAGCAACAACTCTACCAGTTCACTGAACCTTTCCAGTGCTTCAGGTGCAGATAGACCAAATATAATGCCAGCCATTTTTAATCCTGTTTCAGTTATCGGCAGGCTTCATCGGCCCGATCAGGAGGCAGAAGAGCATAGACTTGGTTTATCCTGGTTTCCAGATCGGCCATGCCGGAACGTTGTGAATCTTCCCGTAGCTCTTGCAGCGTGACGCGGGCAGCAGTAATCCTGTCCTTTGCTACCTGGTTTTCCTTTTCCTGACGTTCAATCTCAGCCAAAAATCGTGCATGTTCGCCTTGCAGATGCTGTGCTTCCGAACGTAGAGAAGCGGTTTCTGTGGTCAATGTGTGAAGGCCTCCTGTCAACTCAGCAACTCTTTTTCTGGTCTCCTCCAGCTCACTTTGCAGGCGGTTAACTTCGGTTTGAACCTCTGCCAGCTCACTACTTGCGCGATCGTTATCGTCAATTTTGGCGGCGACTGCACGTTCCAGGTCTTCCTTCGTAGATGTTTTGGTTTTCAGAGAGTCCTGTAACTCTTCCAGATAGCGGCGACGGGCTTCCTCGTCATACTTTTCAAGGATCCGCTTCCTTGTCTCCATCTTGACGATCTCGTGTTCTATTGCGTGTACCTGAGCAAATTTTTCATCCTGGTCGGTCTCGCGGTTGCGAATTTCTGTCAATTCGCGGTTAAGTCGCTGGATCTCAGTCGCGATGTCGAATCCTTCCTTAATTCGTTCTCTTGAAAGATTTAACTGGTCGGCTAGGGGGAGCAGGCGGTCGCGCATCTGCTCGAGTCGTGATAGCCGATGTTCATGGGCCTGTCCGGCAAATTCAAGGATAAACTGGCGAACCTGCTCATCACTGATTGCCAAGGGAAAGGCGGCCAATATAATCATCAATTCTTCAGCCAGTGGGCCTGAGGCGGTATCACGAAGCAGATTCAGCAGTTCATATTGTTGTTCATCATTAAGCTGATTGAAAGCCTCGGCCCAGCTTTCCGGAGATTCGGCAGCCATCTCGGCAAGGGGCAACCAATCCATCCACGATATATGCCCTGCACGTTTCAGGTAACCAAGAGCGAGAAGTTGCATGTTGTTATGTGCGATAGTAGCAGTACTCATTGCTTACCTCCCAATTTTTTCATGGCCTCAATAAGGGCCGTAGGACTAACCCTGGGAAGCCCTGACTGTTTATTTTGGTTTATATCTTGAGCAAGTACAATTGTTGCCCGGCCAGTCCGCTTTCGCTCCAGACGCCCCTGTACTGATACCATTTGTCCTTTTTTAGGTTGCAAATGGATCGTCAAAGCACCATCGGTATCTGCTTCGACGATCCACTCAAGGCTCTGCCTGGCACCAGTCGCAGGGTGAGGGGCTACAAAATGCTGTACCCAGGGATCCTGAGAGTCATCGTCAATGACAAAATCCAGATCAAGAGACTCTCCTGGTTGCACGGCGCATGACAACCCAAGATCAGAACTGGTAACCTTCGCGGGCAAAACCTCCCCCCTCTTAATAATTGGCGTCAGTAATATTTTTTCCGTTGCTTTTGGGAGGTTTAAAGCGTCACGCAATGCATCATAGTTGTCAAGACTCCCTATTATTCCGATGTCATGTAGCAAGCGCTCCTGAACCGAGACAACACCATTGGCGATCAATGCGGCACCTAAGGCGATTGTCCGATCAAGCTTGTCACTGTTTGGCTCTATTCGCTTCAATACTTCATCAGCCTCGTTTCCCTTGAAAAACTCTTGAAGCACCGGTGCAATCATCTTTTCTTTCACCCCGGTTATTCTGCTGCCCCCTCCGGCAAAAACAACGGCATAAGGCAATCTTTGAGCAGGGACTTTTTCCAGAAAAGTCCGGAGCAGTTTTTTCCCTTCCTCAAAGAAAGGTTCCAAACATTGAAGAAAATCAGCAAACCCCATACTGAATTGCAGATGGTTACCGTCTCCATCGACAAATGAGTGTTGAAACGGTTTTATCTCGTTTAAACTTTTTCCCATTTTTGTGACCTGTTCTGCCCGAACAGAGAATTTTTCCTTAAACTGCTTTTTCACATCAAGAAACCATGTCCGCAGCCATGAGATTGTGTTACCTTCAATCGCCAGCAAGATTTCATCGGCGTTTTCCGGGTATTCAGTCTTGAATTGTTGATTGAATTGTTTACAGACTAAGGCACAGATAAGTGCATCGGCATAATCACCTGCTATATCGTTGTTAATGGCATCAATTACATCTAGAGGTTTGTCTATATCGCCAATCAGCACCAGGCTGATGTCGAAAGTGCCCCCTCCGATATCACAGACCATCATGGTTTTATTGACAAACTCTTCAGCCGGACGGTTTTTGCGGGTTATCCAGAGCCAGTAGGCAGCTGCGGCGACAGGCTCACTGACCGTGATTTTCTGTACCGCTATACCCTGCCCATTGAAACGGGCCTGCTCGGCGGCCATTCTTGTCGCACGGCATTTTTCCGGCTTTTCCCTCCGCCAACCATGGGGTACGGTGACCAAGATGGATTCAATTTCTTCTCCATCGTCGCCATGGGATATTTTTTCAACGACATACTCCACCATATATGTGGTCAATCTTTCGGGAGAAACCTCAATCTTGCCAGTTTCAGTGCCACCCAGTGGTAGAATTGAAGAGGCATGATCTTCCCCCATCTGCAGTTTCCAGCGGCGGAAACTCCGCACTGGATCAAATGAAGGATCTGCCCACATCTCCAATGCACCGTTTCCCACGACCTTGTTGCCGGCTGTTTCTTCGATATAGACGACTGAAGGTACCATCGAGTAATTGTCTATTTCGACAATTACCGGCTGGCCATCAGAGTTTATTCTGGCCACAAGGGTATTCGATGTACCTAGATCAATTCCGATGCTTCTCATGCCCATGGGTATCACTCCTGGTTCAATTGGTTATCGATAAAGTTATATCCTAAGTTTCCAAGCAGAAATTGTAACTGCTCCGAACGAATCTGTTCAGTGGCTGAAACCCCATAGCCACTGCTGATTATCCCTACAACCTCGCCAGTATTTGCATTAACTGCTGGGCCACCGCTGAACCCTTTTTCAATCGCACCATCGGACTCAAGCGCTCGTGGGTTGTTGACATCATTTCGTACAACCCGGGCAGTTATTAAACGTCCCGGTTCATGCGGATTGACATGGGCATTACCGAAGACTACCAACGGGGCCAAAGCTGGCAAGGTAAGGCTATTCCCAAGGACAAGAAAAGGAACCGGTGGCTCAATATCCACCAAAATAAGGGCAAGATCTAGTTCTTCCCGGATCATAAGCACCTTTGCCCCACGCGCCTGCCGCTCCCTGCCGCAGTATACTTTCATTGAAGAGGCATCCCTTACGACATGGGCACAGGTAGCCATCACTCCATCAGCGGTTACAAAAAAACCTGTTGCTGACCCATGTCCATCCTTTTCTTTGGTAATAATCTGGAATGCAGCAGACTCAATCATCGAGACAACATCCTGCTCGGTATTGACCACAATCGTGGGCTGACGAGTGGGTAAGTGGCAACAATCAGGGGATGGTGACCAGTTATAGAGCGTGGCATCTCTTTCCTCTGTCTCGCTCATAGTGGGGCGTTCCGATTCAATTTCAGGGAGATCGACAAGCAAGATTTTTCTCCGGTCAGGATCGTCAAGAGAAAGAGATGAACTCTCAACCCTACTTGTCATGCGATCCATAATCGATTCCAGCAGGTCACCCTTAACCCAGCCTGCATTGCCAAAAATTTCCTGTTGTTCTCTAATTGCTATACTGGCTATCTCACTGACCAGATCCAGCAGGCCATCTTCATACGGGTAGTTTTCCTGTTCCAGTTCTCGCCGTACCAGCTCGGCACAATCTTTCGGGGTGAAATTGGGAAAGTGTATCTCTCCGGTTAGAGGGAATCGTCGATTTAAGCCTGAATTGATTCGGATAAACTCGTCAATTTTATCCTTATAACCTGCAATGATAAATACTGTAGAGGCGTTTTCCTCTTTATCGATTTCCGCGACGATAGCATCGACAATACTCTTATCAAATGAGTCGCCTGTTAAACTGTATGCCTCATCAATAAAAATTACTCCACCGCGAGCCTTAACTATTGCTTCAATAAAATTGTTTTCCGAGTCACCAACATGTCGTCCTTTTAGATTTGCGGAAGACAATTCGAGAAAGTTCGTATTGACTGAGCCAATGCCGTACAAAATCTTGCTTATCAGCTTCGCCATGGTTGTCTTGCCGGTACCGGGTGGGCCGACAAACCGCATATTTGGTGGTCGTGGATTAATGCTCCCACGCCCACGGCCAGCCTCTTCCTCTTTCAGGGCATGATTGATGCGGTTCATGATTTGTTGGATCTTATCCCGAAAAGGCTGGATGCCAACCTTGCCATTCAGCGCCGCCATAGCTTCATCCAGCACCTTTTGATCCCGCTTGATCAGCGGGGGGAGGTCGTTTACTGAAATGACCTTTACCTCTCGCTGCTCGCCGCTATTGTGACGTTCGATAATCTCAGCAACCAGATCACGTACGCCGCCAGCATTGCCAAAATTGGGTTGAGAACTTCTTTTTTTGAGCAAGGCTTTGGCCCGCTGTTCGGCAGAGGCATCAAGAGTAAAATCGTTTTTCCCAAGATTTATAAGAAAAATTTGCCATAACTGCTCTTGAGTATAATCAGGGAAACGAATCCTGCCGCGCTCCGGGAAGCGTCGAGGTAATCCTGGATCCTTACTGTAAAAAGTGTGCATTTGATCGGCATATCCGGCCAGGATAAAAACTAATTCACGTCGGTAGTTTTCTGCGGCAGGCACAATCTCCGGCACCATCTCGTTTGCCCCCATCGAATCTTTGCCCAACTGGTGTGCTTCGTCAATAAAGAGCACTCCACCAAGAGCGTCCTCAATGATTTTTTTCATCTTCTCGCCTGATTCTCCACGGTTAGAACTGGAGATATCACCAAATTTCACTTCCTTGTGCTCTGATTTTTTCAGAAGTCCGACGGCATTGAAAATGTTGGCGACAATGCGGGCTGCCGTTGTTTTGCCGGTACCGGGAGAACCGGCAAAGACCAGATGCATACTATCATCGGGTGGCAAGCCTTTCCCTTCCAGCAGATTTTTACGAACCTCTTTTGCATGTTCTTCAATGCGTTCCACCTTTTTCTTCAGATCATCTAGACCGACCAACTCGTTTAGTTCCTGCTTGATCTCCTGAAGTTTCTGCTCATTGACTGGAGGCAGGTCGAGAATTTTGCCAGCGGTTATCTCTCTTTCTCCCTGCCTGATCAGTCCTATAACTTTCCATAGGGCAAGCTCCAATGTGCTCTCTTGGTTAGCCAGGATTGCCGCAATAGGCTTACATCCATGAATAGTGACACCATGCCGGACGGCAATTCGTGTAAGTGCAGCTTCAATCTCCGCAGGCTTCGGGCGCCCTGGTTCACGCCACATGACCTTGGGGTATGTCTTTGGAGGGAGAAGACCCTCGATGCGCATTTTATCAGTGCCAAGAAAAATCAAAAAATTGTGGTGGGCAATATTCTTGTGCCAGTCATTTTGGACAATATTCTTTATTGATAGGAGTACCGCTGAGTTCCGTGCAAAGTCGATTTCAAGCCCTTCGATAATTGCATCAAAATTGTCCAGGATAATCAGATTGGACACTTGCCGTGACTTTATCAGATGAGTCAACTTGCCCAGTGTATTCAAGAGTGCCTGCCCTGCACCCCCAGCAGCATCCTGAGCCCGGTTGGCGGTATCTCTAGCCCGCTGCGCTGCTGCCTCATCCTCCTGATTGGCAGTTGCGCCGGACAAAGATGCTGTCAAATCTTTTGGCCGAGAACTATACTTCCCCCTCCGCCGAGGCCGCGAACCTTCAAAAAGTGCCTCCGCTGCCTGCGGGTCTGGGTTGCCGGAAAAGTCCAGCGTGCCATCCTGAGTAAGGGTTACGGTCAACTGGATGCCATTTTCAAACGCCCATAATTCAATAGTTCTCCGGATGTCAAGACAGCCATGGAGGAGGTTATGATAGTACCAGTCTTGTAAGTGACCGCCATGCACCACCCAAATTCGTTTGCCAATCGAGTGAGTTGTATCACCAAAGAGAAATCTGTGCGTTGAAGCTAATGGCATGTATTTTTTCCCCACTCCTAAGTATAGATGTTTTCCCAGCTACGGCAGATACTGCCTCAGCGAAGAGTTTCAGACGGAGTTACTCTTTATAGATCAATATCCACAATGCCGGTTCAATGATTCTATAGCGTTCAATCGGAACCAAATCTCTTCGTGTTGCATGGAGGTATGATACAATTGGGTCGGCTGGAATGACCATTATTGGAGGGACAAAAGTAAAAAGTCCAACAAGTGGCACGCCGAGTTTGTGCAGCCAACCTGCAACGATTGCAGTAGGAATAATAAAGACATACCCGATTGGCCAAATAAAAATTATAAGCCATAAGTGAGGGCCAAATGGAGTGCGCATCGCACCGAATGCATAAAAAATATAAGACAGAAGTGACCACAAGATGCCAGCAATGACTACACGGAGTAAATTAACCTTTATTGTCGTATCCCACTGGATGTTTTTAAATGAGTACGCTGCCATTGTCTCCTCTTCGATATTTCATAAGAATTACATTGTATTCGCTTAGATGCCCTGCTTACAGATTCCTTGGTTCTTGTTTGCTGAAAAAATCCCTGTTTTTGTCTGTAATCATCACGTCGAATTTCCAGTATTTTTTATTCTCTTCAAATTGTTTCGCGGAATCATATTCCCAGTATGCCCCAAGGTTTGGGACATAAAGTGTCCTAACATGAACGACATCACAAGAATTGGAGATTTGCCCTTGGCAGACTGGGCATACGACCTCCTCATTTATCTCTGTTGAGCCGAGTTCCTTTTTTATTATAGGGAAGAACCTTTTTCTAAGTAAAAGACAAGAAGTGATTGAACTGTTGTTCATTTTTTTTGGCTGCTGGAAGAGTGTCTATTACTGTGGATTTCTGAAAAAAAAAGGGGCGGGTTTTTAGCTCCCGCCCCAATAAAAAAAACGTTATGACCTGAACAAACTTTTGGAAGGTCTTAGCTGTCAGCCTTTAACAAGAAATACTTATCTGGCATAGACCTTGCCATCTTCAGAAGCCTTCGTTGACCCACACTTCGGGCATGTTTTACCGCCGCATTTACTGCAGGACAGCTTCCCGCAATCTCTGCACTTATAGAGTGGAAACCAACTGCTGGAAACCGCATCTTTCGCACTCCTTCCGCAATTTGGACAACTTGAATAGTCACTCATGATTTCTCTCCTTGTGTTCTTAGTTGGCCTGCATGATGGTGCTATGGGCACCGCTATCAAAATTGAATCACTTCCTGGCCGCCAAAGTGGCGCATGACTTCCAGGTAGTTTTTGAAAACGCTGCATGATTCTTTAATGTTATTTTCAGTTTCAATGATCTCCGCAATATCGTTACACTTGAATGATTGACCCGAGACCAGATCTCCGATGGTGAGGCTCAAAACGATGGACTTGCCGGTTAAGGGAATTCTGATCTCTTTCTTGAGCAGGGATTCCTTCTCGACCTTGAACTTTTTGATCAGCTCCGACTCTTCGCTGGTGAGTTCAACCTTGGCAGACAGCTCGAACGATATGCCCCCCATCAACTTTTTAGACTGATCCCTGGTGATTGATTATTGCACAATAATCTCCTTTTTGAATGAAAAAGTGGACCTATTTCCACCGTAATAGTTTTTTAGACGCTAAAAATACAAAATTATTTCTTCCAAAAATAAATTAGTAATATTTGTTCTCTAAATAGTTGCAGACCAATAGACTCGATATCATATCTACCAAGATCGACAAACGCGAAAACATTACAGTCTGAAAATAGTTGAACAAAATCATGAGTTTACCTCAATCATTTCCTCTTCTGTTAAGCATCCTCACAAGGTAATACCCTGTTCCGCCAAGGAGGATGGCCAGTACTAGTCCAAAAATGCCACAACTCACCATGCTCGTTTTGCCAGCCTGTTCCCAGGTGACGCTGGACATGACTTTGTTAGCAAAGTCTGGCGTCATCATACCAAATATCCATCGGAAGAAACCGAGTCCTCCCCCCCAAAGAAGTCCCCAGCCCAGACTGCGGCCAATCATACCGGGCAGGGGGGCTATCACCCGGAAGGTCACTGGTACCTCAAGATTGCCACCCGGTGTCTGCACTATAACCAGTGCTCTCGGGCGTGAGCCTAAAGCCAAACCAAGTGCTGAGAATTGAATCTCGACCGTGATTGGGCGGCCTTCAATTTTACCATCAGCGGTTTGCAGAGTAATACCGTTGTCGCCGGCCAAGGTGATCAGACCGGTCAGGTAGCCGCGACCAGCATTAGCAACGGTCAAAGGCATGGCCTTGATCGCCTCCCCCGAGATCCCACCAACATCAAGTATCGGAAGGTCAGCCTCCGGCTTCGGCCACGGTAGGGCTGGGTCAAGGAGGTGCAACACCGACTCCAGCTTCGCTCGCCACGTATGCGCCGTATCATTGACGAGACTGGAAAAGCCTTCAGCATCAGGGAGCCTGCCGGTCGTTTCAAGCCAGGTCTGGATCCAGCCGTTTTGCAGCAGCTCAAGACCAAGGGCAGTGCCTTGGGCAGTGCGATCAATCAGGGCGGCCAGTTTTTTGGGGTCGGCAGCGTTTTCACTCCCAAATGGAAAGCCTATGGACGGCTTGATCCGCCAGCGCAATACCCAGACCGCCAATCTGCGGTCATTAACATACCGCCTTGGGCACTCCTGCAGAAAGGTGAGGTCATCGTGGCGTTCAGGAAAAACGGCCAACAGCCATTCCGCCAACCTGCCGTCGAACAGCAGTTCGGCTACCCTGGTTTCCAGGCCGGGCGCTTGGGCGATGGCCTCCTCCAGATCCTCAAGTCTATCAATTGCGACACCATCCCTCAAGACCAGCGGCGTCTGCGGGGCCAGGGTGTACAAAAGGGCAAAGATGGCAAGGGCGGTATCCCGGTCGCGTGGAGTCCCATCAGGCTGAAAACCCCGTTTGTTCTCTTCCGTGTAGAGGGTAATGCTGGTATCCAGATCTCGGGTATTGAGACGGATGCGAAGGGCGGCGAGGCTGGCCAGAAGTTTAGCCTTGTCGTTGACCTCCTGAGTCTCTTCCAGCCAGCACTCCAGACGTTCACTGTAGAGGGCGTCCGCCACGGTCTGGCGGAGAGATAGATCGGGATCGGAAGTGAGGAGTTCAATCAACTCCTCGATACTGGTCACCTGTCGTCCGTTGTCCAGAACCAGAGGCAATGACGGATCGAGCAAAAAGGCCAGTTTGACCAGGGCCAGTTTCGGCTTGTCTTCATAATTTTCTACAATAACTTTGATCCGATCGGCGGCCTTGGGGTCGAAAGGAAAAACCCACTTCCCAAGATCACCGTGGAACAGATCACCCTCAGCATCGAATTGATCGAGGACTGCCGCCAGTTCTTTCGGAGTCTTCACGTTTTTGCAGCGGGGGTAGGGATCACTCCTGAGATTGAAATGACCTTCTCGCCAAGCCAGACCGGAGTCGGCCATGATCTTTTCGCCGTGCCGCCATTGCCAAACCTGGGAGTATCCCCAGCGGTTCGTTGCCTCGTGTTGGGTCAGTCCAGTCAGGAGCAGTCGCATCCCCGCAGATATCTGGGGCGGGATTGTAAGCGGCGCACTGTAGAGGGCGCCCATGATGGCGATCCGCTCCATGCCATGGAAGGGAGAGCTGCCCAGCAAGGCATGAATGAGGGTAATGCCGAGGGAATAGTAATCGGTCTTGCGGCTGATCTCCCCCTTGAACACTAATTCCGGCGGTGCGTAGTCTATAGTGTAGTTGGAGTAGGAAGAGGTGAACACCCCTTCGGTCTTATCGTCGGCCACCAGAGAACTGATGCCGAAATCACCGATCACCAGGTCCTGGCGTCCTGGGCGGCGGAAGTAGATGTTGTTGGGCTTGATGTCACGATGAATGATGCCCTGGTCATGCAGAAACTGGACGCCGGTGACCATCTCCGGCAGTAGGCGGCTGATGTCATCCTCGCTAACCGGTAGGTCGTCCATCAGGGTTCCGCCTGCGCAATATTCCATGACTTCGTAAAAACGATCCATCCACTGGCCGAATCCAAGAATACTGACAATGTCTGGATGACGAAGCCCACGCAGCTTTTCTATAACCCCTTGCTTGGGCCGTATCCGAATCAGGTAGAACTTTAAGACCACCTGACTTGCGGTCAATGAGTCGACACACCGGTAGATTTCCGCCTCTCCGCTTATCCCGCCTAAAGGTCCTTCCTCCACCCGGTAGCGGTCATCGACCAAGGCCCCAGCTTGTAATCCCAGGATGCTGAGGAAATCAGGTGGCTGCTGACTGAAGACACCCGTGATTCTGTGTGCGTCTACTCCCTGACTGGCAAAGACCTCGGTCAGACGTTCCTGGCCATGCGGTTGACCTCCCGGGGAGATAAACCGGTCGGTGATCCCCAGCTCAAAACGATTGGTGATGGGGGCGGCTGGGTTTATTTTTATGTCGTGATAGTCGGTCATGCCATTTTCTCCAAGTCTTGCGGTGCCTTGAACTCGGAAGCAAGTTCTGACGAGGGAGTACCTTCGACCTCTGTCGCAGCTATTGTTTCCTGAATATCAGCCTGGATAAGGATGACGGAGATATTATCATGACCTCCCTGCCGCTTCGCCTCTTCCACCAAGGCCTGGACTGCCTGCACTGGGTCGGCGTTGGTCTTGAGGATGTCTTCGATGAGGGGGCGTGGTACCAGATCGTGCAGACCATCTGATGAAATCAGCAACCGTTCGTCGTCGCGGAGTTCTTTGGTCTGGCTCACTCGCAACTGAAAGGATGATGAACCGAGACTGTTGATCAAGGTATGTCGCTGGTTCGAGGCCTCGGCCTCTTCACCGGTCATGGTACCTAGTCGTACCGCCAGACCGGTGACGGTGTCATCCTCGGTCAGTTGCTGTAAATAACGACGGAAACGGTAAACTCGGCTGTCACCGGCAGAAAAGACATGGTAACCGGAAGGAGTCAGACAGACACCGGCCAGGGTGCAGCCCATGTCGCTGCATTCGGGACGGGCGGAGGCCATTTGCAGGATGGTGTCGTTGGCCCGTTTGCCGGAGGCAGTCAGGGCATCGACAAAGGCGGCATCCTCTGCCGCTGCTTTCTCGAAGCTGTAGAAATGGCGGTCAAAAACCTGCAGGGCAAGTCGGCTGGCCACCTCTCCCGCCCTGGCACCACCGATGCCGTCCGCCACTGCGAACACCAGACCATAGACGGCGAGGAAGTCGTCGTCGGTACTAAAGGTAAGGCCCATGCCGCCGCGATTTTTGATGAAGCGGCCGACCAGGATATGGTCTTCGTTGATGGTCCGGCGTAGGCCGATATCCGTAAAACTGGCTACGGAATAGGTCTTCATACCCCTTGGACCCTCACGGTGAAGACGATATTACACAGGGTGAGCCGATCACCGTTCCGGAGCGGATGGCTCATACCCGGCTCGACCTTGATGTGATTGACCCAGGTCGGGTTGGTGAATTTCGGCCTGGCTATGGCCGTCACTCGCCAAGCCCCCTGGCCGCAGACAAAATGGCAGTGCTCACGGTGCAGGCAGTTCACTCCCGGAAGGTTGGCGAGTTGGAGACGGGCAGTACTGGTGGGGTGGGCCTGGCCAAGCACATCGCCGTTTGTGATCTCGAACAAGCGGCTGGTTCCCTGATGTTCAAGGATCAGGGGCGGCTCAGCACAATATCGGTCAGTCACACCACATTCAATACTCGCAGCATTTGGCTCAGGAGGTTGCGGGCAGGAGGATACCGCCGAACCGATCTGTTCATCTGGCGGCACCGGCGGCTCCAGGTCTGGATCGGGAACTGGCTCGATCCGGTCGAGCAAAGCCCCGCACGAACACAGGAACTCGGATTCTGCATGTTTTGCCCCGCATATGGAACAGATTTTGACCAAGGTGCTCATGGTTTCCTCACTGAAAATGGTCATCCATCCTTAAAGCGGCCAATGATGGAATTATTGCATACCCATCATTATTTGTTGGTATACGCCTCATCATCATTCCAGCGAACATCATCACTGCCACATTTAGGACACGAATCCCCATTCTTGCATTCCTCGCAGAAGACATGCCCCTTAGATTTGCATTTATGCAGCTTAATATAGGCTCCACCGAAAAATCCACCGCTCGCTTCACAACCACATGTTGGACAGCGTTGATACTTTGACATTTTAACCTCCCATTAA
Organism: Deltaproteobacteria bacterium; assembly: GCA_019162745.1. Classification (GTDB taxonomy): domain Bacteria; phylum Desulfobacterota; class Desulfuromonadia; order Geobacterales; family Pseudopelobacteraceae; genus JACRCG01. Next base: position 24,586 of record JAFLLC010000033.1, read on the forward strand.
ATGATAAAAATCGAAACAACTTGCTTCGAGTGCTTTCAATAAAAACAAGCTTTTGCGTATGTGATTAATATCTAACATATGGCCTTTGTTGATAATTTTATTTACTCCGATATCCATAAAAAATGATCATAGAACAATAGTGTCTTTACTTCAAAATTTTGTGGCAGCATTAAATACTGGTTTCATTCTTTTCAGCCTACTTCAGCTTGCTCTTCAAACCGCCGCCCGTTGAAACCAATTATGATCATTTTTTATCAATCCAATGAGTTTCCGTCCCATGAATGATTTGGATCAGGATAAAAGTTTACGCCACTATCACATGATTGAACTCGAATCAACCATCCGCCGGGAACCTTGGCACGAAAAATTGGCATGAGACCTGCTCCTTTACACTCTAATCTTTCCCATTCAATCATATTTCCTCCCTTTCACCTTTCTGATAGCGCACCAATCGGCTAATTCATGCAGTCAATTACCTCTTGTCAAAAAAAAAAATCAAATACTTTTTACTACCCATCACCAGGCTGCGCCAAGGTCCTTTTTGAAAAATAACTTTCGCCCTGCAACACTTTACTTGACACTATCCTCTGAACTGTATTCGGAATCAACTGGTGTCGGATTTCTCGGCCTCCATAACAACAGGGAACACCAGCGAAGAAATCATCATCCGCACTCTACCTCAGACGCATGTGGCCGCGATTTTTTGATAAAAAAATTGGCCACGAAATAAGTTATTCTTCAGGCCTTATTGCTAATACCTCTTTGGAAAAGCACTAAGATCTTATCTTTGCCCTACCAGGCCTTGCCGAATGTTACTTGCTGACTAGGATTCGGAACCCCAATCAGCAGATGGTTCTCTCCTCCCCGACCTATGCCAAGAACGGGAGAGATCGGTTCTGTATCCTCTAATAATGACATCATCGCCTTTCCCCGGAGGCTTCGGAAATGAATGGCCTGGTTGCCGGACCCGGCTAGGGGATGAGTGGCGGCAACTTCCTGCCGGTAGCGACCGTCTATCAGGATATCAGTCTCGGCCAGCAGGTGGCGCATCGCAGGATTCCTCCGTATTGTCGACAGCCTGTAGCCGCTGTAAATGATCACGTTCCAATCGGGCTGGCGTTGTCGCACCGCATACAACAGAGCGGCCAGGGCATCGGCCTGGGCAAAAGGTTCCCCTCCTGAAATGGTGATCCCATTCAGGGCATGGGGGAGGGCAGTGAGATGGTCCGCCAATACCGAAACCTCGATCAGATTACCGACAGCCGGATCACGCATTTCCGGACTGATGCAACCGGGGCAGCGTCTTCGGCAGCCTGCCACCCAGGCTACCACCCGCTGGCCAGGGCCGAGTGAGGTCACGGGATAGGCGATCCGAAAGAGATTCAGGTGCATGGCGTCTCTTGGATCTTGAGGGTAAAGCGCACTGGTGCTTCTTCACCGTTGTCGATCAGCTCCAGCAGTCGTAAACGAACACCTTTGTCGAGCCCCAGGTCGAAAAGTGAACGGCTCAGGGGGTTGATCAGGGCGGCATCGACAATATTGCGGATACCCCGGCCGCCATGGGCCAGGTTCTGTCTGGCCAGGGTGATCAGGGTATTACGTACTGGCTCTTCGATGACCAATTCGGTGTCCTTGCCTTCTCGGATGGCCTTTTTCAATTTGTCGAGCAGGAGGTCGACGATCTCCTCGTCCAGTGGGGGGCGGATGAAGTCGAAGACCACGAAATTTTCGCCAAAGCGGTTCAGGATTTCAGGCCGTTTCAACTCGTAATTGAAGTGCTGACGGATGCCGCTGAGGATGGCTTCGCGCATCTGATGATAGGGCTGGTCTGGAGACACCATCGCTTGGGGACTACTGGCCCCGGCCTCCGCCACCGTTCCGAGGTTGCTGGTGAAGATGATGATGCTTTCGGAGAAATACACCGTCTCACCTTTGCCATCGGTCAGGCGACCATCATCCAAGATTTGCAGGAACTTATCGAAGATGCTGCCGTGCGCCTTTTCTATCTCGTCGAACAGGAGGATTGAAAACGGGTTCTCGCGGACTGCTTTGGTAAGCTGGCCGCCCTCCTCGTAGCCAACATAACCTGGTGGCGCTCCCAAGAGCCGCTGATCGGACTGAGGGGCGTTGTATTCACTCATGTCGAAACGGATGCAGCGTTCTTCCTGACCAAAGAGGAGTTCGGCCAGAGTCTTGGCCATCTCGGTCTTGCCGACCCCGGTGGGACCGGCAAAAAACAGGACGCCACGAGGCCTGCTGGATACCCCGCCAGTCCCAGCCGAGAGTCCCATTTTGGCACGCTTGACAATGTCGAGGACTGCGGCCACTGCCACGTTCTGCCCCTTGACCCGACCGCGGATAAAGGACTCGGCCCCCTCAAGACGCGCCGGGTCGATCTTATCCCATTCGCTGTCCGTGACCCCGTACTTATAACGCTCGCAGATCTTTCTGATGTTGCTCAGCGGTTCCTTTTCGAGCCGCGACAGACTGACTAGGCTCCACAATTCGTAATAGGTCAGGCCGTCGGTGAGGGCGGTAAACAGCCCCTGCAGTTCCGGCGACGGTTCGGTTTCCAGTATCCCCGGCGTTTTGTGGAAGGCTCGATAGGTACGCTGAATAAAGCGGCTGCGGTCGCTGGCGTCCGGTCTCGGGATATGAATAGACCGGGCCCTGGGGTTGTTGAGGTAGAGGAAGGCCGGTAAGTCGTTCAACTTGTCGCAGATCAGGATCAGGGCGTTGTTCCAGGCCCCGCCGTCAGGTCGCATCACGGTCCTGGCGGTGAGGGAGGCTTTGAGCATCTGGGTGAACAGGACCTTTTCCTGCTCGGCGAGGTAAGAAGGCGAGGTGACCAGACGTGAGGCGAGGTTCACGACAAAGGCGCAGGGGATACTGGAGTTGGTTAAGGCCATCCGCATCCCCTTCATCACCTGAATGGGGTCCTTGATGCCCTCTTTGCCGGGATCTTCCTGACAACCCGCTTGCGACAGCGGATCACCATCCAGACAAGGGGCATTACCTGGCGGTGGGGGAGGGCCGGAGGCACCGGTTGCTGGCTGCGGAGTTATTGACGTGGTGGGCGTTACTGGCTTGCCGCTCTGTAGCTTTTTATACAGACCCTCCATGGCCGGGGTGCAAAAAGTCAATCCGTCCACAGGATCGAAGGAGCCAACGACCTCATAGTTCTTATCTATAAGGAAACGGGTGAAGAACTGAGGTGGCTCCAACTCCAGCCAAGAAATGGCTCTGGTGGCTGAGTCGCGTACCGGGCAGGAGATTCGGTCATGGATGTTTCCATAACAGAAGAGCAGATTCTTCAGAGGCAAAAAGCGGACCAGTTCCCGGATCCATCCCGGACATTCGGGGGTGTCGGTGGCGATCAATGGCGTTCTCCTCTCTTTTGCTGTTGCAGATGGTGACGGCGGACCTCTTCGGCATGGGTGTCAGGCTGAGGGGTAGTGACTGGCTTTTTCTTCAGGTTGGCCGCTTTGGCCTGGCTGGCCAAAATCTCTTTGGCATCCTCGACAACAGCGACCTGGAGACGAGAATCCGGCAGGTCTCGGGCAAGCTGCACTTCATAGGAAAAGCCCTCCTGAGTGAGACGACGGAGGAGCTCCGGCATTTCCTTCTGACACCAGTTTTTTTCCTGGGCCCGGTAACGTTCCCTGTCACTTGCGCTTAGTCTTTGTTTTTCGACTTCTTTTTTAGGCAGTACCTCGAAAGCCAGGCGATTATCGGTTTGGATGGCGATTCTGAGTCTTGCTCCGTCTGGGCTGTCCATAACTGTAGTCAGAACAGGTTTATCGTCAAGTGGCGGGAAGGACTCGCTGGCCATGAAGCCCATAGCCTTGAGATGACGGCCCAAAGACGTTGCCAAGGTTGTGCGGAAAGCAGATTGCGTTACCTGCGTCTCAAGTGCTGACCAGATCACGGCCAACCTTTTTTCAAGCAGTTCTACTTGGCCCATCGAAATTGAAGGTTTTTCTAGTAGTCCAAGAGTCTGAGCCTGAAGACCATCAAGGGTCGTCTGGCGTTCAGGGGAAGAAGCAAGCTGTCGGCAGCGGCCAATAGATTGTAAAAGGTTATTCAGACTATTGATCTTGCTTTCGATGGATTCCTGTTTTTTACGGGCAGTATCTACATGGCCAGAAATGGTGAGGGCTATTGCCTCCTGAAAGGAAGATACTTCTTCTGAGCTTGGAAGGTTATTTGAAATCAGTCGCTGGCTAAGTCGTTCAGCATGTGCCTGTAGCCGCTGATAGGGAGAATCGGGGGCATTACGAAAGTCGGCCGGAGCTTCGTTCAAGATATGGACAATATCTTGAAGCCATGCGGTTGATTCTTGAGGGGTTGCGGAATTTGGTTTAATTTTTAGCGAGGAATAGCCCTGAGCAGTAGAAAATTTCTCTATTTGATCGGCACGGCCCATAGTCAAGCCAACAGCCATCAATTTTCCCTGGGTCACAAGCAAAGCGGCATGATTCTCAGCCAAGACGGCAAACTGCTGACGCTGGTTTTTCTGCCAAGCCTGCCATTTAGCAATTTTTTCTCGTTCAACTGCTGCGGCCTTTTCAGCAATCTCTATCTGATGATCGACCAGGTTTTTAACTGTCCTGGCTACTGAGCCACATATCGCCGATACTGCAAGCCCACCAGTTCCAAGCGCGATTGGTACTAAGATCACAAGACCGCTCATCTATTTTCTCCTAAGTTATTTGACCAGAATGACGAGGCGTGACACACGCACAGCATCTACTCTACTAATGTCTCCGACATTTTTGCGGGTTAAGTGAAAATGATATTAGTTTGTAAGGGCTTACTGACGAACGAGACGTAATCCAAAGAATTCGTCATGGCTATGGTTTTCCAACTTAATCCCGCTACGACTCGTCGACCGCGCTAGACGGTGGCTATAGTACCAACTGCCGCCACGAATGACGCGTTCAGTGCTTGTCAAGGTGCCTGTGGGGTTCTGCCGAGGGCTGGCTTTGTAATATGCAGAGTCATAGTTGTCTGAACACCACTCTGCCACATTGCCACTCATGTCATAAATCCCCAACCCGTTCGCACGTTTCTGGCCCACTGGATGACTTGCACCGCCGCTGTTGCCTACACCATCACCTCCATACCAGCCCAACATGTCCAAATTTTCCCCGCCGCAGTACTTCTCCGCTTTTCCCCCACTTCGACAGGCATACTCCCATTCAGCCTCTGTTGGTAAACGGAACTTTTTGCCTGTAATTTCATTCAACTTCTTGATAAAAATCTGGGTATCCTCCCAGGAGACTCTCTCCACAGGATATTTGTCGCCCTTCTTGTTTCTAGATGGATTGTTTTCCAATACCGCCTCCCACAGGCTCTGGGTTACCTCGTAGCGGCCCATGGTAATATCGCTGACGCAGGTCTCGTGTGCTGGTTTTTCATTATCAGAGCAGTCTGAGGCCCATGATCCGCACCCCATCGGAAAACAACCACCCTTCACCAACACGAACTCATCGTCCAATTCTTTTATCACAGATTTCGCCTTTGCTGCTCGAATCATCTCCTGCACTTTGTCGATCTTCTTTTTCAGATTTTGGTGGTCCGGAGCTACTTG